>DATIQI010000114.1:0-16424 GCA_035470985.1 Acidobacteriota bacterium | reverse complement strand
AAACGATCGCAGTGGTCGGACATACTGGAGCCGGCAAAACGACGCTTACGAATCTCCTCATGAGGTTCTATGATGTGCCGCGCGGCGCTCTCGGCGCCGTGGGCGCCGGCCGCCTCCGCGAGATGCGGCTCCACGATCGCGGCCAGGGCGTCGAGGAAGAGCGGATCGTCGTTCGGCGCCGACGCGCGGACGAAGGTCTCGACGCCGCGCTTCTTCGCCTGCTCGCCGTACTGCTGGTCGATCTCGTAGAGGGTCTCGATGTGGTCGGAGACGAACGAGATCGGAATCACCACGATGTCCTTCACGCCCTCGGCCGCCAGCCGGTCGATCGTCTCGTCCGTGCTCGGGCCGATCCACGGCACGGGCCCGACGCGGCTCTGGTAGGCGAGGACGTGGGGGTAGTCGGGCAGGCGCGCGAGAATGGCGCCCATCGTCGTCCGGATGTGGTCGCAGTAGGGATCGCCGTCGTCGATGAAGTGCTGCGGGAGTCCGTGCGCGCTGACGAGGATCGTCGGCGTCTTGCCGGGCGGCACGCGCGTCAGCGCTTCCCGCGCGCGCGCGACCATCGCGTCGATGTAGGCGGGGTGGTCGTACCACGACTCGATGGTCTCGAGCGGGTGCTCCATGCGCCGCCGCCGGAGCGCGCGGCGGAGCTCCGCGACGCTGGAGCCGGTCGTGGCGATCGAGTAGTGGGGGTACATGGTCAGGGCGAGGAGCCGGTCGCACCCCTTCGCGGCCAGCTCGTCCAGCGCCTCGTCGGTCGTGGGGTGCCAGTACCGCATCGCCAGCGCGAACTCGACGTCGTGCCCCCGCGCGCGCAGCCGCTCCACCATGCCGCGCCCCTGCAGCGTGCTCCAGCAGACGATGGGGCTGCTTCCGCCGATGTGGGCGTAGTTCTCCTGCACTTCCTTCGTGCGGCCGTAGGCGATCATCCGCCCGATGAAGAACTGCCCGATCGGACCGCCCGGAAGCTTGATGATCTCCCGGTCGCTGAAGAGGCGGATCAGGAAGGGCCGGACGGCCTCCAGACTGTCGGGGCCGCCGAGGTTCAGGAGGAGGATGCCGGTCTTGGGAATTCGGGGGGTCGCGGCCATCGGCTAGACGGTGCGCGAGAAGACGGGCTTCTCGCCTCCTTCCTGCTTCTGGAGGTAGGCGTCGAACGCCATGCAGACGTTTCGAACGAAGAGGCGGCCCGCCTCCGTGACCTCGATCGTCGCGGGGGAGCGCTTCACGAAGCCGTGGAGCACCGGGCCCTCGTCCAGCTCCTTCAAGGACGCGGCGAAGTAGGACGCGAAGTCGATCCCGTACGCCTTCTCGATCGCCGGGATGTCGAGGTAGAAGTTGCACATGAGGCTCTGGATCACGTCGCGGCGGATCTCGTCGTCGCGGCTCCGCTCGAAGCCCCGCTCGATGGGCGGAAGTCCCTTGTCGAGCGCCTCCTTGTACCGGTTCAGCTTCTTCGTGTTCTGCGCGAACGCGCCGCCGATGTCGCCGATCGAGGAGACGCCGACGCCGATGTAGTCCTTGGCCGGATGGGTCGTGTAGCCCATGAAGTTCCGGTGGAGCGTGTGCTCGCGCGCGGCGACGGCCAGCGAGTCCTCCTTCACCGCGAAGTGATCCATCCCGATCTGCTGGTATCCGGCCGCCGTGAAGAGCTCGTAGGCGATCCCGAAGAGGCGGAGCTTCACGTCGCGCGCGGGGAGATCCTCCAGCCGGATGGCCTTCTGGTGCGCCTTGATCCAGGGCACGAACGCGTAGGAGTAGACCGCCACCCGGTCGGGCCGAAGCTCCAGCGCCTGCTCGATCGTCTTGCGAAACGTCTCGGGGGTCTGGTGCGGCAGGCCGTAGATGAAGTCGAAGTTGATCGACTCGAAGCCGAGCTGGCGCATGTAGAGGTGGAGTTCCTTCGTGATCGGGAAGGACTGGTAGCGGTTCACGGCGTCCTGCACGTCCTCGTCGAAGTCCTGGACGCCCATCGAGATCCGGTTGAAGCCGAGTTCTTTCAGCAGCTCCGCCTGCCGGCGCGTCGTGACGCGCGGATCGACCTCGATGGCGATCTCGGCGCCCGGCGCGAACGTGAACTCCTTCGCGATCGAGTTCCAGACGCGGCGCATTTCCTCGAGATTCAGGTAGGTCGGCGTGCCGCCGCCCCAGTGGTACTGGACCAGGCTCCGGCGCTTCCCGAGGTGCTTCGCGACGATCGCCACCTCGCGCTCCAGGTCCTCGATGTAGGCCGAGGCGACGCCCGGCTTCTGCGTGACGATGACGTTGCAGCCGCAGAAGGTGCAGCGCTCGCGGCAGAACGGGAGATGGACGTAGAGCGAGAGCGGCTCGTCGGGACGCTTCGCCGCCTCGTCCAGCTTCTGGAGGTAGCGCTCCGGCCCGAAGTCCTCGTGGAATTCCACGGCCGTCGGGTAGGACGTGTACCGGGGGCCGGGCCGGTCGTACTTGGCCATCATCTCGGCGGTGAGTTCGGCGACGTGGCTCATGAAGTGGCTCCCGAGGGGACGGCGCGGTAGCGCTTCACGGTATCCACGAGGAGCGCCACGTTCTCGAGCGGCGTGTCGGGGAAGATGCCGTGCCCCAGGTTGAAGATGTGCCCGGGCCGTCCTCCGTTCTCGCGGAGCACGGTCTCGGCCTGCGTGACGATGGTCGTTGCCGGGCCCAGGAGCACGGCGGGGTCGAGATTCCCTTGGACGCCGCGGTCGTTCCCGAGCACCGCCCGCGCGTGGCGGAGCGGAACGCGGTAGTCGATTCCGTACACGTCGGCGTGGACGCCGCGGAGCGCCTCGATGCTGCCGGTCGAGGGCGTGAGGGCGAAGTAGATCGTCGGCGTTCCCTTCGGAAGCGCGGCGAGGACCCGCTCGGCCCACGCGGCCGCGACGCCCCCGAAGAGGTGCGGCGGGAGGTGCCCCGCCTGCGTGTCGAAGAGCATCACGGCGTCCACGCCGGCGGCGATCTGGGACTTGAGATAATCCACCGTCGCGTCGGCGAGGAACTCGAGGAGCGAGAGGAACGCCTCGGCGTCCCGCGCGAGGAACGAGCGCGTTTTCACCAGCTCGCGGGAAGCGCCCGCCTCGATGAGATACGCGGCGACCGTGAAGGGCGCCCCGGCGAATCCGATGAGGGGTACGCGGCCGGCGAGCCTCGCCTTCGCGGCGCGGATCACGGGCTTCACGTGCGGGAGGCCCTCCTCCACGCCGGCCCAGCGGAGCGCGGCCACGTCGGCGCTCGACCCGATCAGGCGGCCGAGCTTCGGGCCCGGATCGAAGTCGAGCGGGACGCCCATGGCGAGGAGCGGCACGAGGATGTCGGAGAAGAGGATCGCCGCGTCGAAGCCGAAGCGGTCGATCGGCTGCGCCGTCACCTCCGCGCAGAGCTCGGGGACGCGGCAGCACTCGATGAAGGAGTGCTTCTCGCGCAGGGCGCGGTACTCGGGCAGGTAGCGGCCCGCCTGGCGCATGATCCAGATCGGCGTCTGCTCGATCGGCTCTCCGCGGCAGGCGCGAAGGAACGAATACGCGGGCGCCAGGGACGGTCCCGTCGTCATGCCACACCTCCCATCGCCTCGTCGGCGGCTTCCAGCGTCTTGTCGATCTCTTCCTCGCGATGCGCGTCCGACAGGAACGCGCTCTCGAAGGCCGAAGGGGGAAGGTAGACGCACCGCTCCAGCATGCCGCGGAAGAAGCGCGCGAAGCGCTCGCGGTCGGCGGAACGGACGTCGTCCATCGTCGTCACGCGGTCCGGTCCGAAGAAGAGGGTCCACATGGAGCCGACCTGGTTCACGGCGCCGGGGATCTTCCGGCGCGTCAGGATTTCGCGGAGCCCGGCGGCGAGAAGCGCCGCGCGAGCCTCCACGCGGCGGAAGAGGTCGGGGTCGGACTCGAGGACCTGCATCGTCGCGAGCCCGGCCGCCATGGCGACCGGATTCCCGGAGTAGGTGCCCGCCTGATAGACCGGCCCCTCCGGCGCCACCTGCGCCAGGAGATCGGCGCGGCCCCCGAAGGCCGCGACCGGAAGGCCGCCCCCGATCACCTTGCCCAGCGTGACGAGATCGGGCTTCACGCCGTAGCGCTCGGCGGCGCCGCCGCGCGAGGCGCGGAAGCCGCACATCACCTCGTCGAAGACGAGGACGGCGCCGTGACGATCACAGAGCGCGCGGAGTCCCTGGAGGAACCCGTCCGCCGGCGGAAGGCAGCCGTAGTTTCCGACGACGGGCTCCACGATGACCGCCGCGATCGCGTCCGGCTCCTTGGCGAAGACCGCCTCCACGGAGGCGAGGTCGTTGTACGAAGCGATCCGCGCGTCGCGTCCGACCGATTCGGGGACGCCGGGGGAATCGGGCGTGCCGAGCGTGGCGAGACCCGAGCCCGCCTTCATGAGAAACGCGTCGGCGTGGCCGTGGTAGCAGCCGTCGAGCTTCACGTAGCCCGAGCGCTTCGTGGCGGCGCGCGCCACGCGAAGCGCGCTCATCGTCGCCTCGGTGCCCGTGGTGACGAAGCGGAGCCGCTCGGCCGCGGGGTAGAATCGCCGCACGCGCTCGCCCAGCTCGACCTCCAACGCGGTGCTCGTGCCGAAGATGAACCCCTCGCGCGCCTGGCGCTCCACGGCCTCGACGACCTTCGGATGGCCGTGGCCGAGAAGCATCGGGCCCCAGCCGAGCACGTAGTCGAGGAGGCGGTTTCCGTCGGCGTCGGTCAGGTAGGCGCCCTTCGCCGCGGCGATGAAGCGCGGCACGCCGCCGACGGCGCGGAAGGCGCGCACCGGCGAATTCACGCCGCCCGGGAAGAGGCCGAGCGCCCGCGCGAAGAGCGCGTCGCTGGCGGACGTGGTCGGGAGCGCGCGGGTCCCGCTCATGGATGCACCTTCCCGAGGAGCGGCGCGATCTCCTTGGCGTGGTAGGTCAGGATGACGTCGGCGCCCGCGCGGCGGATCGACGTCAGCGATTCGAGCGCGGCCCGTTGGCCGTCCAGCCAGCCGCGTTCCGCCGCCGCTTTCAGCATCGAATACTCGCCCGAGACGTTGTAGGCCGCGACCGGAACGCCGAAGCGGTCCTTCACGCGGCGGATGATGTCGAGGTAGGGAAGCGCCGGCTTCACCATCACCATGTCGGCGCCTTCCTCCAGGTCGAGCGCCACTTCCCGGAGCGCCTCGTCGCCGTTGGCCGGATCCATCTGGTAGCCGCGCCGGTCGCCGGACCGGGGGGCCGACTCCGCGGCTTCGCGGAAGGGGCCGTAGAAGGCGCTCGCGTACTTGGCCGCGTAGGAGACGATGGGCGTCTCGGAGAGGCCGTTCTCGTCGAGCGCGCGGCGGATGGCGCCGACCCGGCCGTCCATCATGTCGCTCGGCGCCACGATGTCGGCCCCGGCCTTCGCGTAGGCGACCGAGGCCCGCGCGAGGAGCGGAAGCGTCGCGTCGTTGTCCACGCGGTCGCCGCGAAGCACGCCGCAGTGTCCGTGATCGGTGTACTCGCAGAGGCAGACGTCGGCCCAGAGGAGCAGGTCGGGCACCGCGCCCTTCAGCGCCCGAAGCGCGCTCGGAACGATGCCGTCCGGATCGTAGCCCTCGGTGCCGGTCGCGTCCTTCCGCTCCGGGATGCCGAAGAGGATGACGCCGCCGACCCCGAGCGCGGCCAGCTCCTGCGCTTCCTTCACGGCCTCGTCCCTCGAGAGTTGCGCGTGGCCGGGCATGGAGGCGATCGGGCGGCGCACGCCCTTGCCGTGGCAGACGAAGAGCGGCGCCACGAGGTCGCCCGGCTCCAGCGTCGTCTCGCGGACGAGCGCGCGGAGGGAAGGCGTGGCGCGGAAGCGGCGGAGTCTGGTGGTCGGAAAGGTCATCGGTCGGTCTCGTTCATCCAGTGTAACGCAAGATAGGCGAGCGGGTGGCTCGCCTTGGGCGTGACGGTGCGAAGCCCGGCGTCCACGCTCCGGTAGCCGCGGGCGCGGAGGGCCGCCGCGGTGGTCGGCCCCTTCGCGGCCGCGGGGACGAGATGGAGCGCGCGCGTCTCCTCGGGCGTGAGCGCCGCCTCCAGCGCCTCGGCCGCGGAGGGGCTGAAGAAGACGGAGCAGGCGAGGCGGCGCTCGGCGAGGAGCGCCCGGAGCTCGTGGAGGTCGGCGCGGGCGAAGCGCGTCTCGTAGACCTCGAGCCTCTGGTGCGCGACGCCGCTCGCGGCGAGCGCTTCGGGGAAATCGGGCAGCGAGCGGTTCCCGGCGAGGAAGAGGACCCGCTCGATCCCCTCGACCGCCGCGCGGGTCGCGACGAGCGCCGCGAGGCTCCGCGCCGAAGGCGTGAGACCCTGCGGGAGCGCCACGGCGAGGTCCGCGCGCGCGACCGGCTCCGCGCTCGCTTCGCCCAGGGCGAAGAGGGGAACGCCGTCGAGCGCCGCGTGGAGCCGCGTGCCGAGCGCCGACGCCAGCGCCTCGCCCGCGCGCCGGCTGGTCCAGGCGATCGCGGTCCGGGGCGGCAGCGTCGCGATCACGCCGGGGAGTCCCGCCGCGTCGCGGCCGGGCGCGATTTCGAGCAGCGGAAGGCGGAGCACGGCGAAGCCGTTCGCCTCGAGGCCGCGCGCCAACGAGTCGTCCTCGGCGTCGTCGCGCGCCACGAGGTAGACGTAGGGCCGGTCCCGCGGGGCGGTCCAGCCGTACGACTCGGCCGCCTGGAGCAGGAGTTCGTCCTCGCTCCGGTCGGGCCCGCCGCTCGGGAGTCGCGCCGTCATCACGGGAAGACCTCGTCGCTTCGCACTTCGGCCAGGATCTCGCGCGCGCCGTGGGCGAGCGCGGTCTCCGCGAGCGCGCGGCCGATCTCGGCGGCCGCCGCGACGGGTCCGTCCGCCGAGCGCCGGACGGAGGGGCGCCCGCTCGGATGACCGACGACGCCCTCCAGCCGGAGCCGGTCGCCCTGGACGCGCCCGCGGGCGCCGACCGGGACGAGGCAGCCTCCGCCGAGGCCCGCGAGGAAGGCCCGCTCGGCCGTCGCTTCCGCCGCGGCCACCGGATCGTGATGGCGCCGCACGGCCTCGATGGTCGCCGCGTCGTCCGCGCGCGTTTGGATGCCGAGGACTCCCTGGCCCGGGGCCGGGAGCATGATCTCCTCGTCGATCAGCTCGGTGATGCGGCCGGCGAGGCCGAGACGACGAAGCCCCGCCGCTGCGATCACCACCGCGTCGTAGCGCCCCTCCTCGACGCGCCTCAGGCGCGTCGGGACGTTGCCGCGCAGATCCTCGACGACGAGATCGGGACGGCGCGCGAGGAGCTGCGAGCGGCGCCGGAGCGACGACGTTCCGACGCGCGAACCCGAGGGAAGGGAAGCGAGGCCGAGCCCGGAGCGGGAGACGAGCGCGTCGCGCGGATCCTCGCGCGTCAGGAGCGCCGCCACGACCAGTCCGGCCGGGTTCTCGGTGGGGAGGTCCTTCAGCGAGTGGACCGCGAGGTCGACGCGCCCCTCGAGCAGCGCGTCCTCCAGCTCCTTCGTGAAGACGCCCTTCCCGCCGATCCGCTGCAGCGACGCCTCGATGAAGCGGTCTCCCGACGTCTGGATGATCTCCAGCGGAATGGTCTCGTCCGTGCCGCCCAGGAGCGACCGGACGTACCGGCTCTGCGTCAGGGCGAGTTCGCTACCGCGTGTTCCGATCCGCATTCGTCCCCCCGTTTCCTCCCGAATCCGGATCGGACGATGTCCCGGCGTCGCCCGCCGGCGCTTCGCTTTCGATCCCGAACAGGTCGCGCACCGCTTCCAGACGCGCGGCCGCGTCCAGATCGCCCCCTTCGGCGTTCCGGAGCCGCGTCGTCGGCCGGTGCAGGAGCTTCTGCACGATGCCGTGGGCCAGCGATTCCGCCGCCGAGAGATCCTCGGGGCGGAAGCGGCCGCGGTGGCGCTCCAGCTCGTCGTGCGCGATTTGCTCGAAGTGGCGGCGGAAGGCCGTCACCGTCGGCTTCACGCCGAGCGACCGGTGCCACTTGAGGAAGCGCGCCAGCTCCTCCTCGATGATCGCCTCGACGCGCGGAATCTCCGCGCGACGCTGGGCGAGGCTCTGCGCCACGATCTGGCCCAGCGCGTCCAGGTCGTGGAGGAAGACGTTCTGAAGCTTCGCGATCGCCGGGTCGATGTCGCGCGGCACCGCGAGATCGAGGCAGAAGAGCGGGCGGTTGCGCCGGATCTTCATCGCGTTCCGCACCATCGGCTCGTTCACCACGTGGTCGGGGGCGCGCGTGGCGCTCACGACGATGTCGGCGCCCGGCAGGACGACCGGGAGCGCCTCCAGCGAGACCGCGCGCGAACAGTACTTCTCGCCGAACGCCTCGCCCCGCTCGCGCGAGCGGTTCGCGACCATGAACTGGGTGACGCCCGCGTCCTTCAGGTGCGTCCAGGCGAGCGCCGACATCTCGCCCGCGCCGACCAGGAGGACGCGCTTGTCACCGAGCGACCCGAGGACCTTCGCGGCGAGACTCACGCCGGCGTAGGCGCTCGAGACGGGACCGCGGCCGATGCCGGTCTCGCTCCGCGCCCGCTTGGCCGACCGGAGGACCGTGTCGAGGAGCCGCTCCGTGACGGGACCGGCGCCGCCCAGGCGCGCGGCGGTCTCGGAGGCGTCCTTCACCTGGCCGAGAATCTGCGGCTCGCCCAGGACCATCGATTCGAGCCCGCAGGCGACGCGGAAGAGGTGCCGGATCGACTCCTCCTCGCGGAGCGTGTAGAGGTGCTTCTGCTCGTGGATCTGGAGGTCCACGCCCTTCAGTTCCCGGAGGAGCGCGGCGACGAACCCGGCGGGATCGGTGACGCGCGCGCCGCGCGCGTAGAACTCGGTCCGATTGCAGGTGGAGAGGACCATCGCTTCGGCCGCGCCCGTCCGATCGCGGAACGCGCCGATGGCGCGCGCGACTTCGTCGTCGTTCAGGACGACCGCGTCGCGGATCTCGATGGGGGACGTGTGGTACGACAGGCCCACGCAGAAGAGATCGAGCGGACCCGCTGCGAAGTCGGCCATCGAGATCACCGGAAGGTGTGGAACGACCGGACGAACAGGTCGGTGATGACGCGCGAGAGGAGGAGCGTCGTGAACCCCGCGAGCGAGGCGTAGACCGCGCGCGGCCCGCGCCATCCGAGCCGGTGGTAGGCGACCACCGCGAACGCGAGCATCGCCCACGCGCCGATGGTGAGCCAGGTCTTGGGATCGGCGAAGAGGTTCATGCCGGCGAGCCGGCCCCAGCCGATGCCCATGAGGATCGCGAGCGCGAGGAGGATCAGGCCCGCGCTCGCGGCGCTCATGTTCATGCGGCCGAGCGTCTCGAGCGGCGGCATGCGGTTGAAGAAGAAGGAGAGCCGGTTCGACTTGATCTCGCGATAGAGAAGGAGGAAGAGGATGCCGTAGATCGCCGAAACGAAGAACGCGCCGTAGCCGAGCACCGCCGCCAGCGTGTGGAGCTCGAACCAGATCGGGTAGAGCGGCGGCTTCTCGGTCGGCTCCACGAGCCCGTACGCCGACGCCACCATCTGGATCAGGAAGACGAGCGGCAGGACGAAGATGCCGGTGGTGCGAATCCCCTGGCGCATCTCGACGTAGAGATAGACCGCGGCGAGCGAGAGCGCCGTGGCTGACATAAAGTCATAGATGGAGGCGAGAGGGAGATGTCCCTCGGCAATTCCGCGCGAGATCAGGTAGAGAAGATGGAGCATCACCGCCCCGCGCAGAACGCGCGGGCCCCAGCGGTGGCTGCTGGAGGGCGGAGAGTCGGCCCCCTCGGTGGTGTAGATTCGGGCGTAAGCCGCGACGCCGAGCGCATATAGCGCCGGCAAGAGCGTCGTCAGAAGCGGAACGAGAGATCGCATGGGGAACCGAGAACCCTCCTCTGTTATGGGACAGTCTGCCAGGGGCCGACGAAAGGGCCAATGGTCCTTTGGAAGCGGCGGCTCTGGGACCGAGGGCGCGCGCGCGCGGAAGGCGGCGCCTCCCGACACCTATCCGGGCCGCGGCAAAACGGTTACGGCGCTTCGCGAAGTCGCCGCCGAGGTGGTCGCGTGCGACCGCTGCCCTCGACTGAGGCGTCACTGCCTCGAGATCGCCCGGACGCGGCGCGCCGCCTATCGCGACGAGGTCTACTGGGGGCTGCCGGTTCCCGGATTCGGCGACCCGCGCGCGTGGCTCGTCCTCATCGGACTCGCGCCGGGCGCGCACGGCGCGAACCGGACGGGCCGCATGTTCACGGGCGACCGCTCGGGCGAATGGCTCTACGGCGAGCTCCATCGCCAGGGCCTCGCGACGCGCGCGGTGTCGGAGCGCGCGGGCGACGGGCTCAGGCTCCGCGGCGTCTACATCACGGCGGCCGGGCGTTGCGCGCCGCCGGGGAACAAGCCCTCGCCCGAGGAGCTCGACCGCTGTCGTCCCTATCTCGTTCGCGAACTGGCCGCGCTCGATCGCGTCCGCGTCCGGCTCGCCCTCGGGCGGATCGGGCACGACGCGTTCCTCGCGGCGCGCCGCGCGTCGGGGCATCCGGACCTGAAGCCGAAGCCGCGCTTCGGACACGGCGCCGCGCACGCGCTGCCGGAAGGCGGTTGGCTCCTCGACTCGTATCATCCGAGCCAGCAGAACACGAGCACGGGCGTCCTCACGCGCGCCATGTGGAGCGCCGTCTTCGAGACGGCCCGGCGCCTGGGGAATCGGGTATAGTCGACCGTCCATGCGCGCCGTCCTCATTCGAAAGCCGGGCCCCCCCGAGTCGCTTCGCGTCGAGAGCGTCGCCGATCCCGTCCCGAGCGCCGGCGAGGTCCTCGTTCGCGCTCAGGCGATCGGCGTGAACTTCGCCGACGTCCTGGCGCGCCAGGGGCTCTATCCCGAGGCGCCGCCGAGGCCCTACATCCCCGGTTACGAGACCGCGGGAACCGTCGAGGCGCTCGGGCCTGGCGTCGAGGGATTCCGCGCGGGCGATCGCGTGCTCGCCTATCACCTGGGCGGCGGTTACGCCGAGCGCGTGGCCGTGCCGGCGGCGCAGGTCTTCGCGATCCCCGATTCGATGCCGTTTCAGACGGCGGTGGTGCTTCCCTTGAACTACGGAACCGCCTACGTGGCGCTCTATCGGACCGGGCCGGTCGAGCCGGAGATGCGCGTCTTCATCCACGCGGCCGCGGGGGGCGTGGGCCTCGCCGCCGTCGACCTCGCGCGGCGCGCCGGGCTCGAGATGACCGGCGCCGCCGGGACCCACTTCAAGCGGGCGCGCCTCATCAGCGCCGGCGTGAAGCACGTCGTCTCGTCCCGCTACCTCCACGTCGATCGCGTCTCGAACGGGATCTACAGCGGTCCCGCGTACGACATCGTCCTCGACTCGGTGGGCGGCCGCTCGATCCGCGAGGGGCTCCGCGCGCTTCGCCCGGGCGGCCGCGTCGTCTCGCTCGGGGTCGGCGGCATGTCGGGCGGCGGACTTCTCGGCGCGATCCGCTACGTCCTGTCGTCGCCGCGGATCCCGTTCCTCGACCTGCTCCAGTCGAGCGTCGGTCTCCACGGCGTGAATCTCCGCCAGCTGATGAAGGACCCGGCCATGGTGCGGGGCGCGATCGAGACACTCCTCGAGTGGTGCGCGAAGGGGGAGATCCGGCCGGAGCCGGGGCGCGTGCTCGGACTGAGCGAGGTCGGCATCGCCCACAGGCTGCTCGAGAAGCGGAGCAATGTGGGGAAGATCGTCCTCCGCGCGGACGACTAGCGGCGGGGACGAAGCGGCGGGGCGCGCGCGCGGCCCGAACCGGAGCTAGGAGACGGCGACCGGCGCGACCAGCCGCCGGAGATCCCCCGTCAGCCGGGGCCAGCGCGCCGCGTAGTAGCGGCGGGCCTCCGCCGCGGCGGCGGGCGGGATCTTGTCGAACCCGGAATGAAGCAGGAGGAGCGCCGATCCGGACGGGTCGGGCTCCAGCGAGAACTCCACTTTCGTCCTCGCGCCCCACGACGCGCCCTCCCATTCCCACGAGAGAACCAGGCGGCTCTCCGGCACGAGCAGGTCGATCGTTCCCTCCTCGGCGGCGTGGTGCTCCGTCGCGCGCGGCCGGAATCGGAACGACCCCTCCGCGGCGGCGTCGAACCGCTCCACGTGCGCCAGCCACTTCTCGAGCCCCTGCGCCGTGGAGAGGAGCGGCCAGAGATCGGCGGCGGTCCTTCCGAGCGGCGCGCGCACGGCGATCGGAAGCGTCGCGCCCCATTCGTGCGCGTCCTGATTCTCGTGAATCGCGGTCCGGAGCGCGCCGAGCACCTCGCGCCAGAGCCGGCGCGCCTGGCGCCGCTCCGGCTCGCTCGCCAGCTGCTCGTGGCGCACCATGACCCGCGTCCCGGGACCGTCGCCCTGAAGCCGGATCGTGACCCGGCTCTCGATTCCCGTTCCGTGGGGCCGCCACGTGAAGGAGAGCGTCGAGGGGGGATCGGCGAGGAGCACGCGGCCGCGCGCGAAGTCGCCGTTCCACGTCTTCAGCGAGAATTCGCCGCCGACCGCGAGCTCGATGTCGGCCTCGCCCAGCCACCGGCGCTGCAGTTCGGGGCGCGAGAGGTGCTGCCAGACCTCGAGCACCGTCGCGCGGAGGCCGCGATGGCAGCGGGCGGCGTCGGGCGGGCGCTGGGGCGCGCGGGCCGACGCCGGCGGCCCGGGTGGCACGGGGGTCGCGTCGGGAACCGGCGACGGGTCGGGCATCGCGGAAGGCGGGGGCACAGGAGACGGATCGGGCACCGGCGTCGGAGGCGGAACGGCCGACGGGCCGGGAACCGCGGTCGGCGGTGGAACCGGCGCCGGAATCGGGGTGGTCGGCGGCGACCGCATCGATGTGGGCTCGGGTACGGGTACGGGGAATTCGTTCATGCCGCTAGCATAGAGTCGTGCCGTCCCCGGCGCCAGTGAGTCGTCACGACGTGCCCGGCGTCCAGAGCCCGAGCTGGAGCAGGAGATCCATCCCGTCCCACTCGCCCCATCGCTCCACGATTCGTCCCTCCCGGACGCGGATGATCTCGATGCCCGCGAACCGCGTCGCGCGCCCCGTCGGGGCGACGCCGAGATAGGCGCCGCGGTGCGTTCCCGTCGCCGTCCATCGGATCGCCACCGTGCCGCGCGACTCGTCCGCGACGAGATCCTCGATGGTCGTGTGGAAGTCGGGGAAGGTGGCGTAGAAGTCGGCGAGCATGCGGCGGTAGTCGTCGCGCGTGTCGCCGCGTCCGCCCGCGCTCCGATCGCGGAACTCGGGTGCGTGCAGCTCGTCGAACGTCGCGAGATCGCCCGGCCGCCAGATCTCCTCGATCCAGCGGCGGGCGACTCGTTCCAGCGACTCGCGATCCGCCTTCATGCGCCGGGCGGAGTCGCGTTCAACGGTAGTGGTTCTTGATCCATCCCCACGTCCTCTGTTCGGTTCCGTCGCAAATGACGAAGGCGCTGCACGTGTCGAAGAAGTCCACGCCGAGCCGAATGTAGTTGTCGAGCCCGGCGCCCAGGCACTGCGAGTAGAACTTCGTCTCGGCCGCCGGCAGGGTCGCCGTCCGCGTGCGGATGAGGAGGATCGGGCATCCTTTCGTCCCCGTGCGCTGATATCCGGCGCGCCCGAGGAGATGTCGTCCCGGCGCCAGGTGGGTCGTTCCGCCGAACCCCACCCAGGTCGTGCTTCCATTCAGCTCCATGTGCTCCTGGAAGATGAACTCCGGGCGGTCGTTGGTCCACGACACGATCGCCAGCGACGCGTCGGACTCGAGAATCAACTCGTACGACGAGATCGTCAGCGCCTCGCCGCTCGCGCAGACGGCGGGGGACCCATCGGCGTTCTTCGACGTGTCCACCCACACCTCCACCGTGTCGAGCGTCGCGCCCCCCGGGAAGTCCTGGGCGTTGCATTCGCCGTCGTGGTTCGTGTCGAGGAAGATGTACTGCGCGTGCGCGGCCGTCGCGGCGGCCATGATCGAGAGCGCTGCGATGAAGCGGAGTAGCGATGGGACCATGCGGTGTGCCCTCCCTGCCGGCGTCTCGGACCCAGACCTCGATCCTACGCCCATCGGCGCCGCTCCGCTTGGCTCCGGGATGATGTACTTGACGAAGGGGCGCGCCGTGGCTAGGGTCCTAGCATGGGTAGATTGGTCGTTCTCGCGCTTGCCCTCATCGCGTTTGAGAGCATGGTGGCTGTCATGACGGCGCAGGGATGCTTCGCCAATTGGCCGCCGTGGGCGCCCTTGGCGTTGGGAGTTGCATGGCTTCTGCTCTTAGTTATGTGCGAGGTCATTTCGACTAGAAGGGACAACGCGAGAAGTGAGGAGGTTCTGCGTAGAGTTGATTTGTTGGGCGAGGCACTAAAACGCTCAACAGTTCAAGGCGTGGGACACATTCAGACGCTTCAAGGCACAGCACACATCCTGAACCCTTGGCTTGAGGCGTTCAATCTGGCGAGGACCATTCACGGGTTTCTGAGGGAGCGAGATTATCGTCAACTAAAGGGAAAACAAATCGTTCGCGAGTTTAATTTGGGGTTCCCTGGCAGAGTCCAAGAAATCCACGCCAATTTCGCGGAGGCGGGAGCATCGACAGAACAATTAGTCCCGTTTTTCCATGGCGCGAAGAAGGTGCGCGACATCTTGGGGCTCGCCGAAACGCTGCTGAAATTAGAGGGAGGCAGAACGGGTATGGCTACGCAGCATCGTCCGCCGTCAGAGCCTTGAACGTCATGGGCTTCGTCTCGATCAACTGCGAGAGCGTCAGCGCGAACAGGCGCGGATTCTCGCGCTCGCTGTATCGGAAACTGATTTCGTCGAGGTACCGCTGAAGATGCTTCACGCTCACGTGATGCCAGGAGCCAATGATGCCCCGTTTGAGGAGCGAGAAGACGCCCTCGATAGTATTGGTGTGGATCTTCCCGTGGATCGCGTCATGGCGCACGTAGGTAGCCTTGTGGCGGATTCGCTTGTAGCGCCGCTTGTACTCAAGGCCGATGGCGCCCACGTAGGCCGCCCACTCGTCTGTGATGATCAGGTCAATGTTGCCGATGTTCTTGCGTGCCGCGACCTTCAGCGAAGCGACGGAAAGATCGTCAACGACCTGAAGACGAAGGCGCCCATCGCGCTCGACCATGCCGACCACATTCACCTTCTCGGGGATGGGGCGGCCACGCTCCGCCTTCCCGCCGATGAACGTATCGTCCACTTCGACGGTCCCGCCGAGTTTTTCAGCGGCGCGGTTCGCCTGCGTCATGGCCTCGCGGATACGGTGGCAGAGGTACCACGCCGTCTTGTAGGAAACGCCGAGCATCCGCTTGAGCTGGAGCGCGCTGACGCCCTTCTTCGACTGGCAGATGATGTACGTCGCCAGGAACCACTTCGCGAGCGAAAGGTGCGAGTCATTGAGCACCGTGCCAGCCGTGAGCGTGAACTGGTTCCCGCACGCGGCGCACTCGAACCGCTTCCAAGCCTGGAGCCGGTATACCTTCTTCCCCTGGCAGCGTGGGCACTCGACGCCATCCGGCCAACGCAAAGTCTCCAGGAGCGCCCGGCATTTCTCGTCCGTGCCGAACTGCTCCATCATCTCGGGAAGACTGATATTCGCGGTCACAGGAGCCCCCAATGAGCCCGGCCAAGAAGCCCGGTAAGAAGAAGAATCCCAAGGACATGACAGACGCCGAACTTGCCAAGACGTTGTTCCCCCCGGATGTCGTCCGCGAGGTCGAAAAGGAAGTCCACCGTCCGGTCCCGTCTCACAAGAAAAAACCTACACCCTAGAGGAGTCCTGTGTCAAGTGAATAATCCCGCTTGGCTCTTGACATTCACCTTTTGTTCACCTATAGTTTCTTGTGTCCCGTCGGGCGCGCCTAGCGTACCGCCCGTCGGGTCGGGGTTCCCGGACGGCCGCTCACAGGGCGCCACGCGGCCGCCTCGGGACCCGTTCACCGCCGCCGTGCGAAGCGAGAAACCCCCTGGAGGACCACGCCCTGCTCACCCCGAGACAGCGAGCCGCCTACGACTTCATCGCCGCGTTCCGCGCGCGCCACGGCTTCGCGCCGTCGTTCGATGAGATCCGCCGCCATCTCGGCGTCGCCTCCCTGAACGCCGTCGCCAAGCTGGTGGGACAGCTGCGGCGCCGGGGCTACCTGGCCGCCGCGCCGCCGAACGCGAAGCGCTGGCTGGCTCCGCCCTCCCACCGCGCCGAAGGAGCGACCATCCCCCTCCTCGGCGTGGTGGCGGCGGGCCGGCCGATCGAGGCGATCGAGACGCCGGAGGAGATCGAGGTGCCGGGATCGCTCTTGGGGAAGGGAGGCGAGCGCTACGCGCTTCGCGTCCAACCCCCAAAAGCGACTCTTTCGATTTGGATTTGTGCGACTACCTTAATCGATTTTGCATGGTATTGCACTCATGCTTGTCAACGTTTTTCACGCACCTTGCCTCATCTTAGCCGTTGCTAAAATCGAGCCACGGTGCTATTATTAGTTGTACC
>DATIQI010000113.1:0-22758 GCA_035470985.1 Acidobacteriota bacterium | reverse complement strand
CGTCCTGGCCGCGCTCTACGGGCGGCGCGTTTGGCCGATCACGGGACGCGCGTGACTCGACGGGACCCACATCGGACTCTGGCTCGGCGCCGGCTACCTGGCGCAGGTGGTCGGGCTCGCCACCATAACGGCCGCGCGCGCGGCCGTCATCAACGGCACCTACGTCGCCTTCGTGCCGATCGTCGCGATGGTGCTGGTGAGGATGCGCCCGCGCTTCTCGGAGTACGTGGGGATCGGGCTCATCCTGGCGGGGCTCTACGCCTTCTCGGCGGACGCCGGTTTCTCGCTCGCGGCGGGCGACCTCTGGACGCTCGGCTGCTCGTTCACGTTCGGCGTGCAGATCGTGATCACGAACATCATGGTGAAGCGGAGCGACCCGATGGCGCTCTCCATCGTGCAGATCGTCGCGGCCGCCGCCATGGGGTGGATCATCGTCGGCGCGCGGGGCGGGATCGGAACGCCCTGGTCGGAGATGCCCTGGGGGACGCTCCTCTATCTCGCCGTCGCGGCCACGGCGCTCGTGATCGCGCTCCAGACGTGGGCCCTCGGCCGCACGTCGCCCATCAAGGCGACCCTCATCTTCTCGCTGGAGCCGGTCTTCGCCGCGCTCTTCGCGGGGCTCTTCTTCGGGGAGCGGATGACGGGGCGGGAGTACCTCGGCGGAGCGCTGATTCTGTGCGGCGTGATCGCGTCGGAGGCCTTGGGCCGGATGGCGCGAAGGCCGGAGCGGGAGCAGCCCGCCGCGTCGTAGAACGCGACGAGCCCGGCCGCCAGCCCGCCGCCCAGCGGAACGCGGCCGCCACCTACCGCGGCAGATCCCCCGCGAACCGTCGAAACGCCTCCACCGCGGCTTCCGCCAAGGACGGCGTCTCGGGCGTGACGGAGATATCGGGGCGGCCGCCGGGTTCCCCTTCGTCGTACGTCACGCGCGCCGGCCCCCGTTTCGTGATGATGAGGCTGTCGGGAAGCGAGTTCTCCGACGAGCTGGTGTAGACCGCCTCCCAAGCCACCTTCCTCCGCGCGAGATCGTAGAGTGTGAGCCGCACGCGCGCGTCGCGGCGGATCGAGCCGGTATACCGGGGCGGACCGTAGTCGTAGTCGGAGGCGCGCGGCGCGGGCGGGAGGTGGATCGTGCTCTTGTCCACGCGCGCGAAGAGCGCGAAGCGGGCGACCTCGGAGAGCGTCCCCGAGAGCGCCTCCAGCGTCGGAGCGTCGATCGCGGCCTCCCTCTGATACCCGGCCAGCACGCGTCGCGATTCCGCCGTTCCCAGCGATTCGGTGACCGCCGCGGCCGGCCGGAGCGTCAGATCGGGGCGCGTCTCCACCATCGCCCGCTCCAGCGCCGCCACGAGGGGCGGCCGGATCTGCTCCACCTCGTCCACCATCGTCACGCCGACGAGCGCCATGCCGCCCTCCCGGAGGGCCGCCGCGGTCAGCTCCTGGTCGGCGGTCAGGACCGACCGCTCGGCCGCGCACCCCGCGAGCACGAGCGCGGCGGCGGCGGCGGCGGCGAAATTGGCGTGTCTTCGGCGGATCATGAGGGCGCTCCTCGTCGGCTGCTTCGGATTCGCGGGCACTCTGGCGCGCTACTGGCTGCAGGGCGCGGCCCAGCGGCTCACCTCCAGCACGTTCCCATACGGCACGCTCGCGGTCAACGTGCTCGGGTCGTTCGTGGTCGGCTTCGTCGCCACGCTGACCCTGGAGCGCGCGGCGCTGAACCCCACCTGGCGGGCGGCGATCCTGGTCGGCTTCTGCGGCGGGTTCACCACCTACTCCGCCTTCGCGTACGAAACGTTCGAGCTGCTCCGCACCGGCGACCCGTGGCGCGGGATCGCCAACGTCGCGGCGCAGCTCGCGCTCGGCATCGCCGCCGTCTGGCTCGGCTACGCCGCGGCGATCGTCTCGCGCGCGCGCGAGGAGGGTCTGGCGGGCGCGACGGTGCTCCGCGGTCTGATGGGGTTCGGCGCGGCGAGCCGCATCCACACGGCGAAGGTGCTCCGATTGAGCGAGGATCTGCCGATCGTGGTGGAGATCGTGGACCGGTCGGAGAAGATCGAGGCCTTCCTTCCGGCGCTCGACGAGATGGTGGGAGACGGGCTGATGACCCTGGAGCGGGTCCAGGTCGTCACGTACCGCGCGAAGTCGTAGCCGCGGCCTCCGCCACGCGGCGCGTCAGCTCCAGCAGCTCCTCCTCTCCGAACGAGAAGGGCGGGGTCGCCGCGACGCAGACCGCGTCGGCGACCGCCGTCGCGGCGTGGAGCACCAAGCCCCGCTCGCGGCTGAGCGTCACGAACTGAGCCGCCTCGTGCCCCGGCGGCCCGGCCCCGCGGGGCTCCCAGGTCGCCGCCGCCATCGCGCCGAACGCCCGCACCCGGCTTCCCAAGACCGCGACGCCCGCGAGGAGCGCCGCGCGCAGGGGCGCCTCCATGGCGCGGGCCCGCGCGAACCACCCTTCGTCGCGCAGCGCCCGCAGCACCGCCCGGCCCACGGCGCAGGCGATCGGGTTGCCTCCGTGGGTCTGGTGGTGTGCGAAGCGCGCGTCGGCCGACGACTCGATCGCGTCCGCCACGCGGCCGGAAATCAGCACGCCGGCCAAGGGCGCGAATCCCGCGCCGGCGCCCTTACCAAAGACCACGAGATCCGGGACGGCGCCTCCGTCGGCGTCGCTCGCCTCGGCCACGCGCTCCCAGGCGAAGAGGGAGCCCGCGCGGCCGAACCCGGTCAGCACCTCGTCGGCGATCCAGAGCGCGCCGTCGCGGTCGCACGCCGCGCGCCGGAGCGCGGACTCCCCGGGCGACGGAATCTCGACCCCGAGCCCCGCGACCGGAATCGTCTCCGCGATGAAGGCGGCGCAGCGGTCGCCTTCCTGCGGCAGTCCCTCCAGCCGCGCTCCGAGCCGCGTCTCCCAGGGCCGGCGCCGCTCGTCCCAGCCCGTCACGGCGAGCGCCCCGAGCGTGGCGCCGTGGTAGTGGCCCGCCAGCGAGCGGATCTTCGTGCGGTTCGGCTCGCCCACCGCGCGCTGGTAGGCGAGGGCGATCTTCAGGGCCGCCTCGACCGCCTCGCTTCCCGAGGAGGTGAGGAGGACGCGCGAGAAGGGCGTTCCCGCCGCCGCCAGGAGCTCGGAGCGATACGCCTCCGCCTCCTCGTTGTCGAAGAGCGAGGGGCGCGCGTGGGGGAGTAGCTCCGCGGCGCGCGTCATCGCCTCGACGAGATCGGGGCGCGTGTAGCCGAGGTTCACGCAGAACGCGCCGGAGGTGGCGTCGAGGTGGCGGCGGCCGTCGCGGTCCCAGACCCAGCACCCCTCGGCGCGGACGGCGACGGGACGGTCGGGGCCCAGCAGCGTGCGGTCGTGAAGCGCGGGAGATTCGTCGGCGCGCGACATACGCCGAGGATAGTGAAGCGGAGGCTCGGGCGCTAGCCGCTCTGGGCGACCCGGGAGGCGGCGGCCCGCTCGAGCGCCGACACCTTCTGGGTGCCGAGCCGGACGGCCGACGCCAGGAGGAGGCACGACTCGGCGCGGGTCAGCTTCTGCTTCGACTTGGCCAGCGCCTCGAAGCCGGGGTCGATGGAGGGGAGCACCGGCCCCATCTTGGGGACCGGCACCTTCTTCGCCTTCTTCCCCTTCGCCTTCGCGGCCTTGGCCAGCCGCGCGCGCTCGGCGGCGGCCTTCTTCTTCCGGGCCTCGTAATCGGCCTTCGCCTTCGCCTGGGCCTCCGTCAGCGACTGCGCGGCCGCGTCGGCCCCCGCGAAGCGGCTGATGAAATCGACGGCGACCTTGTCGGGCGTCAGGCTCGCGAGCGACCGGGCGCGCGCGGCGCTCCGGTCGAGGCAGCGAAGGGTCAGCTCCAGCGCGTCGGCCCGCTCGATCGGATCGCCCGGGCGGTGCTGGCGGCTCGCGTCGGAGTCGAGGATCCCGGAGTCGACCAGCGCGTCCACGGTGGAGGCGTAGGAGTCGGAGGTGAACGGCGTCGCGAGTCGGAACGCGTTCATGAGGGCCCTGTAGAAATCGGCGCGCGTGATCTGGTCGTCGGGCTCGAACTTGTCGCGGTCGCCGGCCAGGAGGCCGTCGCGCAGGGCCGCCAGCGCGTAGCGCGCCTGCCAGGTGCCGGGCTCGAGGTCGTTGAAGCGGACGACGCGTTCGCCGAGGAAGGGGAGCGGGTCGATCGTCGCCAGCCGCGCGAAGTGGAGTTCCTCGGGCTTCGGCTTCTCCTCGGGCTCTTCGCCGCCCACCAGGTTTTCGTCGGTCCCTTCGGCCGGGAGCGACTTCCGGATCTCCAGATGGAGGTGCGCCGAGGAGGCGCGGCCGGTCCGGCCGACCTTCCCGAGCGGCTGTCCCGCCGAGACGAGGTCCCCCTTCTTCACCAGGACGCTCTTCGGCGCGAGATGCCCGTAGAGCGAGAGGACCGTCTGGCCGTTCTTCAGCGTGTGGCGCACCACGACGTAGTTGCCCCAGCCGGTCCGCCACTTGTGGATGGTCCGCGTTCGGGTCTTCGTCTTCATGACCTTCTTGCCGTCCACCATCACCGGAACCTTCACCTTCTGCTTCCGGCGCACCTTGATCAGCGCGTTGGCGTCGACCGCCTCGACCACGCCCGACGCCACCGACCGCACTTCGGCGCCGCTCCGGCCGTTCGAGAGATCGACGCCGCGGTGGACCCGCTTCCGTTTCCGGCCGCGCGTGTCGAGGAACTCGCCCGAGACGTAGAAGCCCGAGTACTCGCCGCTTCTCGGCTTCCCGTAATCGAACTCGTCGCCGACCGGATAGACGAACGCCCCCGCGATGGGGGCCGCGTCATCGGCGCGCGCCGCGGGGGCGAAGAGGAGGGTCGCGAGGAGGAGAAAGGCGATCGAGGTTAGGGAACGGCCGGCAGAGCGGAAATGGCTCCCGGCCGTCCTCATTTAGTCACCCACGGCGCCCGGGACGGAAGGCGTTCCGTTCAGTCCGAACCGGAACGTCCAATCGAGGATGCGACGCGCTTCGGCGAACCGGAGCGCGTTGCTCGGGGCTCCCAGGACGACGGCCGTGATGCCGGTCCCGGTCGGAGCCTCCACGCTGGTCACGAGGCAGTAGCCCGCCTCGCTGATGAAGCCCGTCTTGCCCGCCGTCACGCGCCACTTGCTGCGGAGGAGGCGGTTCGTGTTCACGAGGTTGTGCGGCTTCCGGTTGGAGACGAACGCGTAGCTCTGCTTCTGCATGATGGCGCTCACGATCGGGTTCGCGGCGGCGGCCCTCAGGAGGCGCGCGCAGCCCTCCGCCGTGGCGACGTTCTGCTCGCTCAGGCCGGTCGTCTCCACGAAGCGCGTCCCCGTCAGGCCGAGCGAGTCGGCTTTCACGTTCATGCGCCGGACGAACTCCTCGTTCGTCAGGCCGCAGGTGCGCGCCAGCGCCTTCGTCGCCACGTTATCGGACGACATGAGGGAGGCGTGGATCAGGTCGCGGACGGTCATCTCCTCGCGGGAACGGATCCGCGTGCGGCTGGAATTCTTCACGTCCTCCGGGAGGATCTCCACCACGCGGTCCCAGTCGGGGTCCGTGTCGAGGAGGACCATCGCGGTCACCAGTTTCGTGAGGCTGGCGATCGGCATGACCCGCTCCGGGTTCTTCTGGAAGAGGACGCGGCCGGTGTTCTCGTCCACGACGTAGGCCGCCTTCACGTGGAGGCGCGGAATTCCGTAGGGGGTCACCGCCGGGAGGCGAAGCGTCGTCGCCCGCCGGCGCGACCTGCGGCGCTTCCGGGTCGGAGCCGAAGCCTTCTTCCCCTCGGCCGAGGCGAGAAGCACCGTTCCGGACGCCGCCGATCCCCCGCCAACCCCAGCCGGAAGCGCCTCCACGGCCAGAGCGGCCGCGGGCGTCTCCAGCAGGAGTGCCAACCCCAAACCCAAAGCGATGCGGCGAGCCGAAACGATCGATCTCATGGTCGTTTGCGCCCTTTCCCGGACGTCATCCCTGTCGAACGGTGGAAATGAGGCAAGAAATTGCCTTCTCCAGGGTTATCGGATTGGGCGGGCCGTTATCCAGCGGAAAATGGATGCCGACTGGAGATTTCGGCATTTCCATCGATGATAACACGCCGGTCCGCGTCCCCGCCAGGGGGCACGGACCGGACGGAAACCGGCGATCGGGGGGGAGAACCTCGCCGACACGAGCCGGACAGAGGGACGCCACGAGTCAGCGTCCCGCCGCCGGCCCCTGGAACATCAATCGTCCGAACGATTTCCGGAGCGATCGCGCGCTTCGCGGAGCTCCCGGCGGAGATCCCGAAGCTCCTCGCGCAGCTCCGACAGCTCCTTCCGGAGATCCTCCACCTCGGAGCGCATCTCCTCGGAGTCTCCATCGAGGTGCCGCACGCGGGCGCGCATCTTCTCGGGGTCCATTCCCTCGAGCCCCTTCAGGTGCTCCCGCAACTCCTCCATGTCGGGCATTTCGCCGCGCCACCGGTATCCCGGTCCCATCACCATGATGTCGTTGGGGCGCTTGCCCAGCTCGACGCTGAACGTGCGGCGGTCGCCTTCGCGGACCACGACCACACTGACCTTCTTGCCCGGCTCGAACCCCTTCATCAGCTTGATCAGGTCGCCGGAGCTCCCGACTTCCTGGCGATCGACTTCGACGATCACGTCGCCGCGGCGGATCCCGGCGTCGTCCGCCGGCCCCTCGTCGTCGACGCGATTCACCAGGGCGCCCTGGTCGCTGGTGAGGTTCCGGGCCCGCATCATGGAACGGGTGACGTCCTGGACCTGGACTCCGAGGTACCCGCCCTTCGAGTCGGCGCGCTCCACCTTGTACTCGAACTTCTTCACCTTCCCGTCGTCGTCGCGAAGCTCGTAGACCTTCGGCCCTTCCTTGTCCCCTTCGTCGTCGTCGGGATCGTGGGCCCACGCGGGGCTCGCCATCCCGATCGCGGCCACCGCCGCGCCGATGACGGCCAGTCTGCCGACAGGCCACAAACAATTGCCGAAACTCATTTTACCCCTCCTTGTACGTTCGGCCGGTGGAACCCGGCTCGCCTCCCGCTCGGGGATACCCGACGCGGAGTCGATCGGTTCCACGGCGCCTTCACAGGTGTGAAGACGGGCGGTCCGGCCGCGCGGCGGGAGACCGCCGCCGGCTCATCGAGAGACGGGTGGGTCAGCGGGAAGGTTGGAGCTGGAACGTCGAGCAGCCCTGCTTGCGGGCTCCGATCGGTCCGCACGGCGCGCGGAGCGCCGGGCTCAGGTCGCGCAGATCGAAGTTCCCCTCCGCCGCGCCGCAGAAGAGCGGATCGCCGACGAACGTGTCGGTGGACGGGAGCGCTCCGAGCGCGATCCCGGAGGGATCGTGGATCAGATTGCAGGTATAGAGCGGCGACGATTCGAGCCCGGCCACCGCCAGCTGCTCCTTCCCCTCGACGACGAAGATGTTCTTCTCGATCTCGGGCGACGTCTTCACCGCGAAGACGGTGCCGCCGCTCCCGTTCGTGGTGTTCTTGTAGAAGGTGTTGTTGCGGAGGATCGGATTGATGTTGGCGTCGATTCGCCCGACCATCCCGATCGCGGCGCCGCCCGCCGTGGCCTGATTCCGGTCGAAGACCGAGAGCCCGACGAGGAAGAGGGACGCGTCGGAGTGGAGGGCGCCTCCCTGCGGCGCCCGGTTCTCGCGGAAGCGGGAGCGGGAGATCGACATGTGCGAGCGGCCGACGCCCGCGATCGCGCCGCCCGCCACGGTGGAACTGTTCCCCGTGAAGCTGCAGTCGGCCATCACGAACCTGGAGGAGTCGGCGAAGACCGCGCCGCCCACCGTCTTCGTCGCTCGGTTCTCGTCGAACGTGCAGCGCCGGAAGGTGCCGATGACCTCGCTCTGGTTCAACGCGACCGCGCCGCCGCCGTTCCCCGTGTTCCGGGTGAATTGGCTCTGCGTGATGTAGCCCCGGCTGTGGTTGAACTGGATCGCGCTCCCCTGGTTCTCCTCGAACCGACAATCGGTGACCGCGATCCCGTAACTCTCCCAGGCGGCGACGGCCGACTCCCAGTTCCGCGTGAAGGTGCAGGCGACGAACATGAAGGAGCTGTCGCGCAGGAGGTAGGCGCCGCCCCCGGCGGGAGCCTTTCCGCGCCGGATCCCGAATCCGATCACCGAACCGCCCTTCACGCCTTCGACGTGGAGGACGCGCGTCGAGTCACCGCCGTCGAGGATCGTGCTGTCGGGGCCGCCGTCGCCGAAGAGCGTCAGCGGCTTCTTCATCGTGATCGTTCCATGGTAGGTGCCGGCCGCGACCCAAACCGTGTCCCCCGGAGCCGCTGCGTCGATCGCCGCTTGAATCGTCCGGTGCTCCTTCGGGACGAACCGGCGCTTCGCGTCGGCCGAGGAGGGGAGGATCGTCGCCGCCGCGAGGAGGGCCGCGACGAGCGCGAACGGCGCGGGACCGCGGGCGCGATCAGCCCGCACGGACCGGTTCCTCCGGAAGGTCGCCCGCGACCACCAGGACGTGGCCGTTCGAGAGCGCCCGGCGCGCCGCCTCGGTGGCGGCCTCGCGCGTCACGCCGTTCACGATGGAATCGTACCGATCGATGTAGTCGAGGCCGAGCCCGTAGAGCTCGATGGCCAGGATCTGGGCCGCGACGCCCGAATTGGCCTCGAGCCGCACCGGGAAGACGCCCGTCAGGTACCCCTTCGCGGCGTCCATCTCCTCGTCCGTCGGTCCCTCGGCGCCCAGCTTCCGGACCTCGTCCAGGATGGACTCCACGCAGCGCTCCACGTTCGCGGGGTTCGTTCCCGCGCGGATCTGGAGGGGTCCGGCGCCGATTCCGGGATTCAGCATCGAGTACACGCCATATACCAACCCCTGCGCGTCGCGCAGGTTCTCCATGAGGCGGCTGGAGAGGGAGGCGCCCCCCAGCACGTAGTTGGCCATCATGAGGGCGTCGTAGCCCGGATCGTTCCGGGCCACACCGGGATAGGCCACCACCACGTCGGCCTGCGAACGGCCCGGCATCGCCACGACGCGCCGCACGGAGGCGGCCGACGGAGGGAGGGCCGGGATGTCGAATCGGAGCGGCGCGCCCTCCGCCTTCCAGTCGCCGAACGCGCGCGTCACCGCCTCGAGCGCACGCTCGGGCGTCACGTCGCCGACGAGCGCGAGCACGGTTCCGTCGGGCCGGTAGTGGCGGCGGTGGAACGACTCCAGGTCGGATCGCGTGATCGCGCGGACCGACGCCTCGGTGCCGCCCCGGTGATGGTGGAACGGGTGCGACGCGGGGTAGAGGATCTCGCTCGCGCGGCGCGCGGCCACGCTCGGCGTCGTGCTCTCGGCGAGACGGACGTCGTTCAGGAGCTCGGCGCGGATCTTCTCGATCTGCGACTCCGGGAACGTGGGGCGGCGGAGCGCGTCGGCCAGGACGTCGAGGAGCGCGTCGAGGTCCTCGGCCAGCATGACGCCGCGGATGGACGCCGTCTCGGCCGCGCCTTCGAAATGGAGCGTCGCGCCCAGGTCCTCGACCGCCGACGCCATGGCGAGCGCGTCGCGCGTTCCGGCGCCCTGGTCGAGCATGGAGGCGGTGAAGCGCGCGAGCCCCGTCCGCGACCCGTCCGCCGCGGCGTCGAGATCGAAGACGGCCCCGGCTTTCACCAGACCCTGGATCGAGATCGTGGGGTTCGCGTGATTCTCGCGCAGGAGGAGCGTGAGTCCGTTCGGGAGGACGGCGCGGTACGTGCTCCGCGCCCGGCTGGCGGTTCCGGCCGGAGCGATCGTCACGACGCGGCCTCCTCCGCCGGCGGGTCGTACCAGCCGACGGTGCGCGTCTCCTCGACCAGGTAGGTCTCGGCGACGCGGCGCACGTCCTCGGCGGTCACGGCGCGCACGCGGTCGGGATACTCCTCCACGTAGCGCCACGACGCGACCGTCTCGTAGTAGCCGAGCTGCTGCGACAGGTTCTGGATCGAGTCCTTCGCGTAGAGGAATCCGGCCGCGACCTGCTTCTTCGCGCGGCGAAGCTCCGCCTCGCTGACCGGCTCGCGCCGGAGGCGCTCCACCTCCTCGAGAACCGCCCGCTCCACGTCGTCGAGCGGCCGGTCGGGCGCCGCGACGGCGAGCGTCACGAAGAGGAAGGGATCGGCGGACGTCTCGTTCGCCGCCTCCGCTTCGGTCGCGATGCCCTTCTCGACCAGGCCCTGATGGAGCCGCGACGTCCGCCCGTGTCCCAGGATGAGGCCGAGGACGTCGAGCGCGTGCGAATCGGGATGCGCCAGGGCGGGGTTCTTCCAGGCGATCAGAACGAGGCGCGTGTCGCCCGGCTTCCGGAGACGGAAGCGGCGCTCGCCGCGCTGCGGCGGCTCGGTGGTCACCACCTTCGGCGGCGCCTCCGCCGCCGGGATCGAGCCGAACCAGTGGCGGACGCGCTCCAGCGCCTTCGCGCGGTCCACGTCGCCGATCACCACCACGGTCGCGTTGTTCGGCGCGTAGTGGGTCCGGTAGTAGTCGCGGATCTGCTCGGTCGTGATCGCCTCGACGTCCGACCGCCAGCCGATGGTCGGCCAGTGGTACGGGTGCGCCTGGAACGCCGTGGCGAACGTCTCCTGGTAGAGCGCGCGGTGCGGGTTGTCCTCGTTCCGCTCCAGCTCCGAGCGGACCACCGTCATCTCGAGGCGGTGCTCCTCCTCGGGAATCGAGGCGTTCTTCATCCGGTCCGACTCGATCTCCATGGCGAGGTCGAGCCGGTCGCTCTTCAGCGTTTCGTAGTAGCAGGTGTAGTCGAGCGATGTGCCGGCGTTGAACGAGGCTCCGATCCGCTGCAGCGTGCGCGAGATCTCGCCCTTTCCGTACCGCGGCGTCCCCTTGAACATCATGTGCTCGAGGAGGTGCGAGATGCCGGTGATGCCCGCGCTCTCGTTCTTCGAGCCGACGCGGTACCAGACCGCGAAGGAGACGACGGGCGCGACGTGGACCTCGCGGATCAGGACCTTCAATCCGTTCTCGAGCGTCGTTTCAAAAACCGGCGCGGCCTTCGGCGCCGGTGTGGCCGTGGTTTCGGGCACGCCACTACCTCCGAACGAGGGACGCCACGCACTCGATGTGGGGCGTGTGGGGAAACATGTCGACCGGCCGGACCCACTCCACGCGATAGCACTCCTCGCAGAGGGCCGCGAGATCGCGGCCGAGGGTCGCCGGATTGCAGGAGACGTAGACGAGCCGCGGCGCGCCGAGATGGATGAGGCTCGTGACGACGCCGGGATGGAGCCCCGCGCGCGGCGGATCGACGAGCACGGCGGCGATCTCGGGCCGGCCGCCGGGAAGCGCCGCGTCGGGCCGCCCCAGTCCGAAGCGGTCGCGCAGCAGCTCCATCGCCTCGCCCGCCCAGAAGGTCGCGTTCGCGATGCCGTTCCGCGCGGCGTTTCGCTCCGCGTCGCGAACGGCGGCTTCGTTCGATTCGATTCCGATCACCTCGCGGACGCGCCGCGCGATCGGGAGCGTGAAGGTGCCCGTGCCGGAGTAGAGGTCGAGGACGCGGATGTCGGCCGGGGCCCCGGCGGCCGCGCCGTCGTAGCCCGGGAGCCCGAGTCCCTCCAGCGCGGCGTCGAGCAGGCGCTCGGCCTGCTCGCTGTTCGTCTGGAAGAACGAGGACGAGGAGATCTCGAACGTGAGCCCGTACAGGGTCTCCTCGATCCGGTCCGCGCCCCAGAGGACGCGCTCCTCGTCGCCGATGGCCACCTGGGATCGGCGGCGCGTCGTGTTCAGGAGGATGCTCCGCACGGAGGGGAACCGCTCGCGGATCACGTCCGCCCACCGGTCGAACGCGGGGTGCGCCTCGCTCGCGACGATGTTCACCATCATCTGGTCCGTCCGCCGCCCCTCGCGCACGACGAGGAAGCGGAGGAGCCCTTCGTGACGACGCGTGTTGTAGGGCGTCATGCCCTCCGCGCGCGCCAGGTCGCGCACGCAGGCGACGACCTCGCTGGAGCGGGAGCCCGCGATGTGACAGAGCTCCAGGTCGAACGGCCGGTCGAAGAAGCCGCGGCGATGGAGCCCGAGCGTGAGCCGGCCCTCCGCGTCGCGGCCGAAGGAGTACTCCATCTTGTTTCGGTATCCGAATGTCCGCTCCGCGCGGACGATCGGCCGGATCGTGGCCGCGATGCCGCCGAGATGTTGCAGGCATTCGGCGACCTGGCGCTCCTTGTGGGCCAGCTGGACCTCGTACGCGAGGTCCTGCATGCGGCAGCCGCCGCAGATGTCCGTGTGGGAGCAGACGGCCGGTACCCGATCGGGGGAGGGCGTGACGATCCGCTCCGTCCGCGCCTCGGCGTAGTGGGGCTTCCGGCGATAGACCCGCGCCTCGACCCGGTCTCCCGGAAGCGCGCCGTCGATGAAGACGATGTAACCGCCCGCGCGCGCCAGCGCCCGGCCGCCGAACGCGAGGTCGGCGACGTCCAATTCGACCAAATCGCCCTTGCGAAACGGGGGCGGTGGGGCGTCCGCCGAGGCGGACGGCGATGGTGCGGCAGGCGATGCCATCCGAGGAGTTTACACCAGAAACGAGTGGGGATCGGGGGCTCCCCTGCCGATCCATCCGGCGATGAAGAATCGGTCCGCTCCCACCCCTTCGATGTCGCTCGGAATCCGCGTCGCGGTCTTCACGTCGCTCTGCGTGCTCTCGGGCGTCCTGCTGACGGCGCTGGCCCTGGAAGTGCGCGGACGCGCCGAGGCGCGGGGCTCCGCCACCGAGAGCCTCCGCCGCGCGCGCACGATCGCGGCTGACCGGCTCGCCCGCCAGGGAGAGTCGCTGGAGCGGCTGGCCGCCACCGTCGCCCGGGATCCGAAATTCTTCGCGCTCCTCACGATGAAGCCGTCGGAGCGTTCCGGAGCGTTCCGCCACGCGCTGGAGGGGGTGGTTCGCGAGTTCCAGCGCGACGCGGCGTCCGAGGTCTTCGACGTCACCGACTCCACCGGGGTGACGCTGGCCGCGTCCCCCCGGGCCGCCGCGCCCGAGGACGACCGCGCCTCGTCGCCGCTCATCAAGAGCGCGCTCGAGGCGCGGGCCGCGAGGGGCTACCGCGTGGAAGGGGGCCGGCTCTACCGGGTCGCGGTCGTGCCCGTCGCCGCGCAGGGTGGAGCGGTGGTCGGCACGCTGACCCTCGGCGCGCCGCTCGACGACGAATTCGCGAACGCGATCCGGGCCTCCGCCGGCACCGACGCGATCCTGGTCGCCGACGCGACCGCGCGCGCGAACGGCTCGCCCGCCGAGACGGGGCGCCCGCTCGCGACGACGCTGACCGACGCGGCCACGCGCTCCCTCCTCGGCACGATGGGGCCCGCGTCGGCGCGGATCCGGCGCTGGACCGAGCGGGACGCCATGGAGGTCTCGATGGCCAAGTCGCCGGGCCTGGCGGTGGACGTCCCGCTCGAAGGCGCGATCGAAGGAGGCGCGCCGCGTCTCATCGTGGCGACGCCGCTGGCGATCGGCTCCGGCGTCGCGGCCGCGCGCGAGGTGCTCCTCGGCGCGGGCGCCCTCTCCGCGGCCATCGCGTTCCTCTTCGGTTGGGTCGTCGGCGGCCGGATGGCGCGCCGGCTTCGGACGATCGCCGTCGCCGCCAGGGAAGCGCGGCAAGGGAACTACGGGACGCCGCTCCCCGACGAGGAGCTGGACGAAACGGGGCTCCTGGCGGGGGAGATCGACGCCATGCGCGAGGCGCAGCGCGAGGAGATCGACCGCCTGGTCGAGATGGATCGGATGAAGACCGAGTTCCTCGCCGTCACCGCGCAGGACATCCTGACGCCGGCCGAGGAGATCGAGACCGTCGCGACGGCCCTGACGATGGGCCGCGCGGGCGAGCTTCCGCCCGAGGCGATGAACCGGCTTCGATTGATCCGGACGAAGGCGGGGAACCTGGCCCGGCTCGCGACAGACCTCGGGACCACCAGGGTCGCCTCGAGGATCGCGACCGGCCCGGGGCCCGTGTCGGAACCGGAGTCGAACGGTCGGGCGAAGCCGAAGGCAGGCCGCGATGGAGATGGCGAGGGGACGGGTGATTCGGAAGCGACCGTGGAAGTGATCGCCGCGGACGAGGAGTTCCACGCGGTGACCGTGGCCCCGCCCGCGGTGGCGCCACCGGCCGAGCCCTTCTCACCCGGAGCCCTCGATGTCGCGGCGCTCATCGAGGAGCTGGCGGTCGAGGTCCTGCCCGAAGCCGCGAGGCGGGGGCTGGAGGTGGATCTCTCCGTCGACCCCGACCTGGTCCACCCCTGTCTCGAGCCTTCCGCCATCGAGCCCGCCCTCCGCGGCTATATCCGGGAAGTCATCGACGGCGCCTCACCGGGGACGACGATCGTCATGAGGGGGCGGCGCCTCCCGGACGCCATCGAGGTCCGTCTGGAGGGTGGAGGCGAGCCGTTCGAGCGGAGGCTCCCTATTGGAAACGGTTATTTATCAGCGAGATAGGGCCAAGTAGGCGCTCTCCTACAGGCCACCGGGAGATCATTACGAGCTGACAATGAACACATACACTCGTCGTCAAAACTAGACGACAATAGTATATCGTTGCATTAAAATCAGTTAACCAATAATCCCCCGAATGTCGCCTAGAAGCGACAACTATCCGCGACACAGCAGCCTCCAGGCCCACCCGGCATCGTTCAATATGCAGCACTGTTAATCACATGCAACACAATCGATTGGCCGAATAAAACCGCCGATGCCGTGCAAATGGCACGGCGACTGCTTTGGAGTCCTGGCGTGAATGGCTCGCGGATGCGGGCACGAGTGAGAATCAGGTGCCGGTGACATCAACCAGAGAGGTGAGACATGTTGGAACTCGCGATCATCATCGGAATCTTCATCGCGTACGCCCCGGGCAACGACGGCAAGGCCGGCTGGTAATCGGGACGCGATTCGAGAAACGGAAGCAACACCCAACGACGCAAGTCGAACGAAAGTACCTGGAAGGGGGGTCTGAAATGCTCGCGACGATGCTGGTGATCGGTGTCTTCCTCGCCCTCGGCAAGGCTGGCTGGTAACACCGACTAGAAGGTTCTCCCCGGGCGGCGTGGTTGGACAGGCCCGCCGCCCGACGGACCGAACGGCCACGGGTGCCCCCCGGTGGTCGTTCGTTTTTTGGCGCCCGCGGCCGCTCGTGGGGGGCGGCCCGGGCGGCTGACGGGGGTGAGGTCGTGTGGTACGGTGGCGCGGCGAAGCCCGACCTCGACCACTTCCGGAGACCCACGCCCGATGAGCAAGCGTTCTCCCGCCGAACTCGGGCCGATGCTCGAGTGCGACGTTCCGCCGGAGATGCCGGTGCTCCCCCTCATGAGCACCCTCGTCTTCCCGCTCGGCGTCACGTCCATTCAGATCCGGGTCGAGCAATCGAAGGCCCTGCTGAAGGATCACGCCGATCCCGACACCCTCATCGCGCTCGTCTATAGCCCCGCCACCCGCGAACAGGACATCAAGCCGGAGGAGCTGAGCCGGGTCGGCCTCGCGGCCCGCGTCATCCGGATCCTGAACATGCCGGGCGGAAACGTGCAGGTGACCCTGGAGGGTCTCCGCCGGGTCGCGATCGACGAATTCCTCCGGACCGAGCCCTACATCATGGCGCGGGTCTCCTGCCCGGTCGAAGCGATCGGGGAGCCGGACCAGATCCACGAGCTGATCACGCGGATCCTCAAGTCGCTGCGGACCCTGTCCCAGCTCGACACCAGCTATCCATCCGAGCTGGACAACATCTTCAGCGTGAACCTGGGCGACCCCGGGCTCTTCGCCGACACGGTCGGATCGATCGTTCGGTTCCCGATGGCGTCGAAGCGGGCCATCATCGAGGAGCTGGACGTCGTCCGCCGCCTTACGCTGGTGGCCGAAGGGCTCGACTCCGAGATCGCGCGCCTCACGGTGGCGGAGGACGTCGTCCGCCGGACCACCGCGCAGATGGAGAAGAGCCAGCGCGAGTTCTTCCTCCGCCAACAGCTCATGGAGATCCGCCGCCTCCTCGGCGAGGACGATCCCCAGGAGCAGATCGTGCGGCAGCTCCTCGACCGGGCCGAGAGCCTCGGGCTTCCGCCGCGCGTCCGCGCCGTCGTCACCGAGGAGACGAACCGCCTCCGCTACCTCGGACCCTCGTCACAGGAGTCGGGGGTCGTCCGGAACTACCTCGACTGGGTCCTCTCGCTCCCCTGGACGCGGCAAAAGCTCCCCGCGATCCAGCTGGAGGAGGTGGCGCGCCGCCTCGACGAGGAGCACTACGGACTCGGGAAGGTGAAGGACCGGATCCTCGAGTACCTCGCGGTGCTGAAACTGAAGAACGACATGAAGGGTCCGCTCCTCTGCTTCGCCGGACCGCCGGGAACGGGGAAGACGTCGCTCGGCGCCTCCATCGCGCGCGCCATGGGACGCGAGTTCGTCCGGATGAGCGTCGGGGGCGTGCGCGACGAGGCCGAGATCCGCGGGCATCGCCGCACCTACATCGGCTCCCGCCCCGGGAAGATCCTCCGCTCGCTCCAGGAGTGCCGCTCCAACGCGCCGGTCTTCATGATCGACGAGGTGGACAAGATGGGCCACGACGCGCTCGGCGATCCCGCCGCGGCGCTCCTCGAAGTGCTCGACCCCGAGCAGAACGCGCACTTCGTGGATCACTTCATCGAGATCCCCTTCGACCTCTCGGAGACGCTCTTCATCGCGACGGCCAACGTGCTGGAGTTCATTCCGCCCGCGCTCCTCGACCGGCTGGAGGTCATCCCGATCTCGGGCTATCTGGAGGAGGAGAAGCTCCAGATCGCGCGGCGGCACCTGATCCCGCGCGAGGCGAAGGAGCACGGGCTCGCGGAGACCGATCTCGACTTCGAGGACGCCGCGCTCCAGAAGATGATGCGCGAGTACACGCGCGAAGCCGGCGTCCGACAGCTGGAGCGCGCCATCGACACGTTCTGCCGCAAGGCCGCGCGCCAGAGGACGAGCGGCTACACCGGCTCGTGGCGCTACCGCGAGGAGGACGTGGAGCCGACGCTCGGGCCACCCTACTTCACGCCCGAGATGGCGGAAGGGAGGGCGGAAGTCGGCGTCGCGACCGGCCTCGCCTGGACCGCCACCGGAGGCGACCTTCTCCTCATCGAGGCGCTGAAGATGCGGGGCGCCGGCCGGGTCATCCTGACGGGCCAGCTGGGCGACATCATGAAGGAGTCGGTGCAGGCGGCGCATTCCTACACGCGCGCCCGCGCCGAGCTGCTCGGCATCTCGCCGCGCCTCTTCGACGAATACGACCTCCACATCCACTTCCCGGAGGGCGCGGTTCCGAAGGACGGTCCCTCCGCGGGGATCACGGTCGTGATGGCGATCGCCTCCGCGCTGGCCGAGGCGCCGCTTCGAAACGACGTCGCCATGACGGGCGAAGTGACGCTGCGGGGAAAGGTCCTCGCCGTGGGAGGGCTGAAGGAGAAGGTGATGGCGGCGTACCGCGCCGGCATCCGGACCGTCGTCTTCCCGGCCGACAACCAGAAGGACCTGGTCGAGATCCCGGAGAGCGTGCGGAACGCGATGAAGTTCCTTCCCGTCTCCACGGTGGACGAGGTCTTCCAGCACGCCTTCGTCGGCGTGGCCGAGCGGATCGCCGAGTTGGAGGCGAAGCAGGCCGAGGCGGAGAAGCGGAGGAAGGAGCGCGCCGCCGCGCGCCGGAAGAAGGCGGCGAAAGCGGCGGCCGGGAAGAAGCGCGCCGCGAAGAAGCCCGCCGCGAAGAAGCCCGATCTGAAAGCGGCGCGGACCCGCGCGGCACGGAACGGCCGCGGGGTCCGCACCAAGCTCAAGCGCGTGGCGAAGAAGCCGTAGCCCTCGGCTCGAGCAGCGTCTCGATCGTGATCCAGGTCGAGAGGACCACGAACGTCCAGCGGAGATCGGTCCCGGGCAACCACTCGAAGTAGGCGACCGCCTGGAACGCGGCGAAGAGCAGGAACGCCGCGACGCGGATCGCGATTCCCCCGAAGAGCCGGGCCCGCGCCCGAGGCGCGCCCTCCGCCTCCGCGCCCTCTCCCTCTCCCGCGGCACGGGCGTGCGCCAGGAACCGGCGAAGCCCGCCCGCGTAGAGCGCCCCTCCGAGAAGAAGCCCGTGTCCCGCGCCGATCCCCCACGACCCCGGCGCCGCCGCCGAGGCGGCGAGGCCGAGCGCGAGGCATCCGAAGATCGGCGGCAGCAGATGGAGGTTCATGGCGCCCTCCTCAGAAGTCCTTCGGCGTGGGCACGCCGCCGCTCCGGCTTCCGGCGAGACAACTGAGCGCCGCGACCGCGACGCCGACGCCGCAGCCGACGGCGCGGGCCTGCGGGTATCCCGGCGCGATGGTCGCCGCGATGGTGGCGCCCGCGTCGCAAGCGCCCGGGGCGTTCGCGATCAGGCAGGAGAGGAACTTGATCTTGTCCAACTGCTCCGGCGCGCCCGCGATCCCGCCCGGCCGAACGGAACCCTCGTCGCGGATCCAGACCAGGCGCCCCTGGATCGAGAGGGGAACATACCCCGGCTCGTCGGGACGGGGATCCCGGCCCACGATCAGCTCGCCCCGCTGCGTCACTTCCTCGCCGGCCGCCGTCCCCTGCGTGACGAAGACCCCGTGCGTCTCGTCCCCGTCGGCCATGAAGGAAAGCAGGGTGAACTCGACCGGCAGGCCCGTGGTGGTCGTGCCGACCGCGCGGACGTGGTACTCCGGCATCTCGCGCAGGCGGTCCGCGCCGTACTCCGCGATCGCGGCCTGGACGAGCGGCCGTCGCGACGCCGAGGCCGCCGCGGCGCTCAACGCGTCGCGGTCGGTCACCCAGGCGCCTTCGCCGATCACGAGCCCGTCCCGCGCTCCGGGCGGTTCGGGCGCCAGCGTGTTCGCGGCTTCGCGTTTGGCGCAGGCGGCGACGGCGATGGCGAGCGGAAGTACAGCGGCGACGATGGTGATGGTCTTCATGGCTCCTCCCCCCAAGTTCGTGCCGCGCTTCGATCGGTGGAAAGCCGTGGGGCGAGGGTGAGGGAGGATGAAGCAGAAAGCGTTCCGCGCGCGACCGGTCGCGTCGCGCGTGGCGTGGCGGAGTTACGGATGGAGGGCGGAGGAAGCGATCGCGGCCGCGCGTCGAACGCCCGACGGCGTCGGAGCGCGGGGCTACGGAACGAGCGGGAGGCGCTGCGCGATGGTGAGCGAGACGGCGCCGTCGGTCTCGCGGTCCTCGTACGGCTCCTTCCGAATGGCGCGCGTGAGGCGCCCCTCGATGGAAACGCTCCCGTCCGCCAGCGCGGGGACGCGGACGAGCGCGATCTGGAGGCGGCCCGAGACCTGCTCCTCGCGGAATCCGGCGCTCTCGAGGCGGCGGTCGAGGTAGACGACGTAGGGTGTCAGGAGAATGCGGCCGGGCGACACTTCCCAGGAGAGCTCGAACGAGCCGTTCAAGGTCTTGTCCTGGAGTTCGAGATCGACGCGGTCGTCGTTCTCGATCCCGAACGCGAGCGTGCTCGTGATCCGGCCGGGATGGCGCCGCGTGGTGACGAAGGAGCCGGCGACGACCTTCCGCTTCTGCGCCACGCCGAGATCGTCGTCGAAGATCGCCACGTCGAAGCGCCCGACGGTGCGGCCGCCGCGCATCTCGGGGGCCGAGAACTCGCTGGAGAGGCGCGTCTCGGTGAAGTCGGTCTGGTCGCCGCGGTGGCGGATCCGGATCAGGATCGGGGTGACGCTGGCGCCTCCCGCGAGCGAGACGCGCGTCCCGAGCGCGACCCGCCGCGCCGAGAGATAGGGAACGCCGCCCAGGGGCCCGAACGGAGTCGGGATCGGGCCGAGACGCTCGACCGGTTCCTCGAAGCGGAAGTCGCCGAAGACGCGCCAGAATCCCTTGATGTCGTACGCGGCCGAGAGGGCGCCGCCCTGGCGGTCGGAGATCGCGTAGGGATTCAATTCGGTGGCGAGATCGGGCTGGTACCGGAATCCCTCCGCGCGGAGATCGGCGCCCACCAGTTTGCCGGCGAACTCGCTCCGCACGGCGGTCCGCGAACGCCCCGTCTCGACGCCCTCGAAAGCGCGATGGCGGACCGTCGCGACGTCTCCGCTCCAGCGCCACGTGCGGCCGAGCGTCGCGCTCCCGCCGCCTCCGTAGATCGCGCGCGCGCGGGTCGCCGTCTCCGCGCCGCCGGCCGTGGGGTCCTCGTGCGTGTAGCCGCCGTACGCGGAGAGGCGGAGCTGCGGTCCGACGTCGCGCGCGAGCCGCGCCGCGTAGAGATCGCTCCGAGCGTCGCGCGCCGGGCCGCCCGCCGAGCGGGGATGCGCCTCGAGCGCGACGTACGTCTCGATCGTTCCGAAGATCGGGCAACGATGGACCACTTGCGCGGCCCGGCGCGGCACGGCGCTCGCGAAGAGCGGCGCTCCGGACGCGAGACTCGGCGCGACATCGCCCCATTCGACCGTCGTCCGCTTCCCCCGGAGCCGCACCACGGCCTGCTCGGGAGACGCCGAGCCGTTCTTCGTGTCGTCGAACCGGACGCGCCAGGTTCCGTTCGCCTCGAGGCGCGCGACCCCGCCGAGATTCGTCCCGCCGCGCCAGGCCGCCCAACCGGTGGCCGAGCCGTCGTCGCCGCGATACTTCGTGCCGCCCGTGGCGAGCCAGGTGACGTCGAACGTCGTCGTGGGGGGCGCGACGCCGAGCGCCGGCGGCTCGGGCGGGGCCCCCCCGCGCACCGGCGAGAGCCCCCGCGGAGGAGGCACGCAGAGGAACGTGATGGGCGCCGCCGCGATCCGCTGCGGCGACTCGATCACGAATTGGAGCCGATGCTCCCCGAGCCGGCGCGTCGGGATCGGGCCGCGCGCGACGACCGTGTCGGGCCGCCCCGACTCCAGGAAGCCCTCGACCAGCGCGACCACCTCGTCGTCGAGGATGAAGGCGCCGCGGAAGGGACCGGTTCCGATGCCGGTCACCACCGCCCGCGGAATCAGGGTGTCGCCCGACGCGACCGCGGTGCCCGGGAGCGGCGACTCGAGGAAGACCGAGCCGATCGCGATCTGGGCGCCCAGGGACGGCGTCACCATACCGCGCGTGAGGAAGAGCGTGCTGTCGCTCATGGCCGACGTGCCGACGCGCGACGTCACCGAGAAGGTCGTCGGGAGGCCCGTCTCGTCGTAGCCCTCCAGCGTCAGCTCGACGCCGAGCGGATCGCGTCCCGCCGCGCGCGCCGCGTTCCGGGAGAGCGTCACCGGCACCGTGAATTGAGCCGTCCCCCGGCGCGGGATCTGCAACGAGACGAACGTCTCGCCCTGCTCGATCGGCACGACCGAGAAGGCCCCCTTCAGGTCGATCTGTTCGCCCGTGTAGAAGCGGTAGCGAGCCCGCGTGAAGTAGGCCGCCGTACCCGCGGTCTCGCGCGCGCCGACCGTGATCGGAGTCGGCACGCCCGGGACGAGCGTCACCGACGCGAAGAGATCGGGGGGCCCGATTCGGACCACGTTCGCGCGCGGGGCGACGTTGAAGTAGATGATGGGGAGGTTCACGCCCGTGTTCGCCGGGTCGGGCGCGTTGATGGTCTGGACCTGAATGGCGTGGCGGTGGCCGTACTGCATCGGAAACGTCGGCTTCAGGTAGACCGTGTCGCCGAGCGCCGACCAGCGGGGCGCGTTCAGAGTCAGGATCACGCCGTTGCCGCCCGAATCGAAGTCGGCGACCGAGAAGATCCCCGACTTCGCGGTCGGCTGATCGAACACCACGTATAGCTCGGCCTCGGGCGCGACCCGGTCGGCGCCGTTCGGGGGATCGCTCGAGACGATCCGGATGGGAGCGGCAGCCGCCGGAGCGGCGGCGATCGACGAAACGGCCGCGGCGATCAGGAGGAGGAGGAGCGCGGGCGCCGCGGCGAGCACGCGTGGAAGGGATTGCGGCTTCTGGGCGCGGGCGACTATCATGGAGGGCCTATGGTAACAAGAAAGTCCACGCCCGCAACGACTTCCGGAACCCGGCCGCGCAAGCGCCCGGTGGCCGTCCTGGGCGCCACCGGCACCGTCGGCCAGCGCTTCATCCAGTTGATGGAGCACCACCCCTGGTTCGAGGTGACCGAAGTCCTCGCCTCCGATCAGAGCGCGGGGAAGTCGTACGCCGAGGCGATCGGCTCCCGCTGGAAGCTCCCGTCGGCGATCCCGGCCTCGGTGGCGCGCCTGAAGGTGAAGCGCCCCGGCGATCGCCTCGCGTCGAAGATCCTCTTCTCCTCCCTCGACGCCTCGGTCGCGGGCGAGGTGGAAGAGCACTACGCGAAGGCGGGGCACTTCGTCTCGTCCAACGCGCGGAATCACCGGATGGCGCCCGACGTGCCGCTGGTGATTCCGGAAGTGAATCGCGATCACTTCGAGATGCTCGATCGCCAGCACTACGGCGGCGGCGGCATCGTCACGAATCCCAATTGCTCGACCATCGTCATCGCCATGGCGCTCGCGCCGCTCCACCGCGCGTTCGGCGTGCAGCAGGTGATCGTGACCACATTCCAGGCCGCGAGCGGCGCCGGCTACCCCGGCGTCCCCTCGCTCGACATCCTCGGCAACGTGATCCCCTACATCGCGGGCGAAGAGGCGAAGATGGAGAGCGAGACGCACAAGATCCTCGGGCGGATCGGCAAGAAGGGCTTCGAGCCGGCCGATTTCGCCCTGAGCGCCAATTGCCATCGCGTGCCGGTCCTCGACGGGCACCTGGTCGCGGCGAGCGTGAAGTTCGCGCACCGCCCGACGCGAAAGTCGCTCGTGGCCGCGCTCTCCGGCTTCCGGCCGCTCGCGAAGCTCGCGCTGCCGAGCGCGCCGCCCATCCCGATCC
>DATIQI010000112.1:0-2694 GCA_035470985.1 Acidobacteriota bacterium | reverse complement strand
GTCGGTCCCAACATGGCGCGGCAGGTCCTCGTCGCGTCCGGCATCCCCCACGAAAGCCCCGCCTACACGCTGAACCAGGCCTGCGGGTCGGGAATGCAGGCGATCACACACGGCGCGGCGCGGATCCGCGACGGGGAGGCGAAGATCGTCGTGGCCGGCGGCGCCGAGAACATGACGCGCGTCCCCTACATGCTCGACCGCGCGCGTCTCGGCTACCGGCTCGGGAACGCGAAGGTCGTGGACGGGATGTACCAGGACGGCTTCCTCGACCCGATCTGCGGGCTCCTCATGGGGGAGACCGCGGAGAAGTTGGCCGAGCTCTACACGATTCCGCGCGAGGAGCAGGACGCGTTCGCGCTGGAGAGCCAGCGCCGCGCCGGCGCGGCGCGCGAGGCGAAGCGGTTCGACGCCGAGATCGCGCCCGTCACGGTGGCGGGACGGAAGGGCGACGTGACCGTCGCCGCCGACGAGCATCCCCGGCCCGAGACGACCGCCGAGGAGCTGGCGAAGCTGCCGCCCGTCTTCCGGAAGACCGGCACCGTCACCGCGGGGAACGCGTGCGGCATCACCGACGGCGCCGCGGCGCTCGTCCTCGCGTCGGAGTCGGAGGTCCGCGCGCGCGGCCTTCGCGTCCAGGCGTGGGTCGGTCCCGGCACGACGGCCGGCGTCGATCCCTCCGTCATGGGGATCGGGCCCGTCCCCGCGGTCCGGCGGCTCTTGAAGCGCGCGGACCGGAAGCTCGACGACTATGATCTGGTGGAACTGAACGAGGCCTTCGCCGCGCAGGTCGTCGCCTGCGACCGCGAATTGAAGTTCGACCGCGCCCGTCTGAACGTGAACGGCGGCGCGATCGCGCTGGGACACCCCATCGGCTGCACCGGCGCGCGGATCGTCACGACGCTCCTCCACGAGATGGAGCGCCGCGGCGCGCGCCTCGGACTCGCCACCCTCTGCGTGAGCGGCGGGCTCGGCTTGGCGTTGGAAGTGACGCGGGAGGGAACGTGAAGACGGTCGGCGTGGTCGGGTGCGGGCTCATGGGAGCCGGCATCGCGCAGGTGAGCGCCCAGGCGGGCTTGAAGACGATCGTCCGCGAGGCGGACCAGGCGCTCCTCGACAAGGGGCTCGGGCGAATCAAGAAGTTCCTCGACGGCGGCGTGGAGAAGGGGAAGATCGCGGCCGAAGTGCGCGACAAGACGCTCGCGAACCTCTCCGGCACGGTGAAGCTGGAGGACCTCGCGGGGTGCGACCTCGTGATCGAGGCGGTCACCGAGAACCTCGCCGTGAAGCGCGAGGTCTTCGCGACGCTCGATCGGGTCTGCGCGCCCGAGGCGGTCCTGGCGACGAACACCTCCTCCCTCTCGGTCACCGAGATCGCCGCCTTCGCGACGAAGCCCGAGCGCGTCCTCGGGCTCCACTTCTTCAATCCGGTTCCCCTCATGAAGCTGGTCGAGGTGATCCGCGCGCTGCCGACGAACGACGCTTCCTTCGAGCGCGCGCTCGCGTACGTCGCGGCGATCGACAAGACGCCGGTCGTGGCGAAGGACGCGCCGGGATTCGTGGTGAACCGGCTCCTCGTCCCCTACATGCTCGACGCGATCCGCGTCTTCGAGTCGGGCCTCGCGTCGCGCGAGGACATCGACAACGGCATGAAGCTCGGCTGCGGGCACCCCATGGGTCCCCTCACGCTCATCGACTTCGTGGGTCTCGACACCACGTACTACATCGCCAACATCCTGTTCGAGGAGTTCCGGGAGGCGCGCTTCGCGCCTCCGCCGCTCCTGAAGCGCATGGTCCTCGCCGGCCGCCTCGGCCGGAAGTCGGGCCGCGGCTTCTACGACTACGCCACCTAGGACGAATCCGACATGGCCACGGAAGCGATCGTCATTCTGAACGGAGCCCGCACCCCGATGACCGAGTGGGTCGGGGGCCGGGCCGGCAACGGCAAGCCCGGCGGCGCGATGAAGGACGTCTCGGCCATCGATCTCGGCGCCGTGGCGGCGAAGGCCGCGCTGGAGCGGAGCCGGGTCCCGGCCGATCTCCTCGACCACGTCGTGATGGGTAACGCGCTCCAGACGAGCGGCGACGCCCTCTACGGCGCGCGTCACGTCGCGCTGAAGGCGGGCGTTCCGGTGCCGGTGCCCGCGCTGACCGTGAACCGCCTCTGCGGCTCGGGCATCCAGGCGCTCGTCACCTCGGCGCAGCTCTGCCGGCTCGACGAGGCGAGCTTCATCCTGGCGGGCGGGATGGAGAATCTCTCCCAGGCCCCCTTCGTGATTCGCGGCGCGCGCGCCGGGCTTCGCCTCGGCCAGACGAACGCGTTCGAGGACTCGCTCATGTCGGGGCTTCGCGACTCCTACTGCGGCCTCTTCATGGCGGAGACGTCCGACAAGCTGGCGCGGCGGTACGGCATCTCGCGCGAGGCGCAGGACGAATTCGCGCTCCGCTCCAACATCGAAGGACGGCGCGCGATCGACTCGGGCCTCCTCGCCGAGGAGATCGTCCCGGTGACGCTCCCGGGCCGCGACGCGCGCGTCGTCTCGAAGGACGACCACTGCTTCGAGGGCGCCACGCTCGAGGGGATGGCGAAGCTCCAGCCGGCGTTCGGCAAGGACTCGTTCGTCACCGCCGGCAACGCGAGCGGCATCGTGGACGGCGCCGCGGCGCTGGTGGTCACCGCCGAGCGGCACGCCGCGA
>DATIQI010000111.1:0-1963 GCA_035470985.1 Acidobacteriota bacterium | reverse complement strand
AATGCCGACAATTCACGGCAGGCCAATCAACTCGCGGCCGGAGCGCGTGACGCGGCGGAAAAGGGAGGGGCCGTCGTTTCCTCAGCGGTCTCGGCAATGAACGAAATCAACTCGTCGTCCAAACGCATCGCCGACATCATCACAACGATCGACGAAATTGCGTTTCAGACCAACCTTCTGGCGTTGAATGCGGCTGTGGAGGCGGCTCGCGCCGGTGAGCAGGCCTCGGGTCGAGCGGATCGCACCGAACCCGACGCCGGGGCAGGCCGTCATCTCGTTCGCCGTTCCGGCCCGCGGACACGTTTCGCTCGCGGTTCTGGACGTTCGCGGGCGGCTCGTGAGGAGGGTCCACGAGGGATTCCTGGATCGCGGCTGGCACGCGGGCTCCTGGGACGGACGGGACGGGTCGGGGCGGTCGCTCCCGTCGGGCGTCTACTTCCTGCGCCTCGAGGCCCGCGAAGGAAGCGCGACCCGGAAACTGGTCCTGATCCGCTAGGGCGAGATGGCGCGAAGGATCTCGGGGTAGGCGATTCCGATCCTCTGGTAGGGCTGCGCGGGATCGATCATGTCGTGGTGGACGCCGAGCGATTCCGGGAACTCGACCGCGCGAACGTCCCCGCCGCGCGCGCGCCAGCGCCGCGTCAGCTCCCACGCGGCCTCGTTTCCGACGCCTTCGTCGGACGCGGTCGTGAGAACGGCCACGCGCCGCGCCGCCGGCTTCTCGCGGGCCGCGTCGTCGAGCACCGAAAAGCCGAGCCGGTAGACCTGGGCCAGCCCCCGGCTCGGGAAGCGCGGATAGCACTGCCGTGGTCCGCCCACGCGATCCTTCAGCTTCGAATTCCACCAGGCGAAGAAATTCGGCGCCACGAGAAGCGTGCTCGTGAGCCGCTTCGTCCAGGGGAGCGAGACGCCCCGGGGCGAGAGCGCGGGCGCGATCACGACCGCCTCGTCGAGATCGTCCCGGTGCGCGGCGAGCCAGGCCGCCGCGACCGCCGTGGAGGAGAGGCCCACCACCGTGACGCGCTCGCCCAGTCCGTGCGCGAGATCGAGCGCCGACTCGGCCGCCCCGGCCAAGTCCTCCGCCGTGAGGCCGGCCAGCGCGGTCGTCATCCGGTCGGCGAGACCGTGGCGCGGCACGCGCGGCAGATAGACGTTGAAGCCTCGCGCGTAGAGGAGCGAGGCCAGCGAGTCGAATTGCTTCGGGCAGTTCGTGAATCCGTGGAGGAGGACGACCGCGCGCACGGTCCGTCCGCCGTGCGTGAGGAGTCGCGGGAGGCAGTCGCCGTTGACCGTGGAGTCCTCCGCGGCGCGCACGCGCTGGTAGCGCGCGACCGCTTCGGCGTAGTCGCGCGCGGGGGACGGCGCCGCCGGGGCCGGACCCGAGGGAACGGGCGCCGCCACGAGCCAGAGCGCGATCGCGCCGGCCGATCCCGCTCCCCGAGAGGGATGATGCGGGACCGGAACAAGAGTCGTTAAGCACGCTATCCGCGCCGAAGCCGATGCCGCCAGAACCGCTCGCGGCGGAGCCCAGCCCGTCGGCGCAAACTGAGAGGTTCGTCGCCCGCGCGCCTGAGCAACCTGCAGCAGCCCACACGGCGCCGCCGCAGAAGCTCCCGCGGGCGACGCAACCGACAGCGAACCTTCCGGAGCAGCAGCCTGGCGGTACGGCGACGCTCATCATCGTGGTATTGCCGCAAGGCGAGATCTACGTTGATGGCAAGCACCACGGCACGACGCCGCCAATCACGACGCTCGATCTCGAGCCGGGAATGCATCGCATCGAGATTCTGAAGCAGCAACCGGGCATCGGACAACTCGGTCTGGGTCGAGATTCCCTCGCGGTATCGCACCTCGGCGATTTCATACGCCCGCGTCGCCTGCTCCACCACCCCGGCACTGGCTTCCCACTGAGCCCTCGCGGCGTCCAGCTGGGCCAATGCATCCCGGGTTTCCAGCGACCCCT
>DATIQI010000110.1:0-2120 GCA_035470985.1 Acidobacteriota bacterium | reverse complement strand
CGGCTCCGGGATCGACGCCGACGATCGCGAAGTGGCGGCCGTAGTCGAAGGGGGGAGGAAGTCCCGGTGCCGTAGTGCGCCGGCCGGTGAACGCCGCGGATAGGCCCATCCCGAGTGTGGGGTGTGCCGTGGAGAGGTTGTCGTCGTTCTGGGCAGGCGCGCAGGATCATGCGCGCGGGATGAACTTGCGGGCCCTGGCCGAGCAGGCCGGAGGCTTCGAAGCGTTGGAGCAGGGGGGCTTGCCGGCGCTGCTCGCCGTCGGAGTCCCCGAGGCGCGCGCGGCGGCGTGGGCGAAGACGCCGCCGCGGGGGACGCGCGGGCAGGCGATCACGCTGGCGGATCCTCGCTATCCCGAGCCGCTGGCGCGCCTTCCCGACGCGCCGGCGGTGTTGTGCGTCGAGGGCGACCTCACCGCCTTGCAGCCCCGCGCCGTCGCCGTCGTCGGGACGCGCGGCTGCACCGGATACGGCTCCGCGGTGGCGAGACACCTCGGAGGGGCGCTGGGCGCCGCGGGGTTCGCCGTGGTCAGCGGGCTCGCGCGCGGGATCGACCCCTGGGCCTGCGCGCCCGCCACGACGCCCAGGATCGCCCCGATCACCGCGCCGACGAGGCCCCCGCGCCAGAGCGGCGTCTTGGCGCGGACCAGGTAGGCCGCCAGGAGGCCGTTGATCACGCCCTGCGACCCCCGGGCGAGCGCCGACAGGAAGAGCACGGTTCCCCCCGACACCCCGCCGTCCGACACCAGGCCGTGGACGGTCCCGAGCACCAATCCCGTCAGGACCCCCGCCGTCACCTTCTGCATCGCCGCCTCCCCAGGTCTCGTGCCGTCGCGCCGCCGGCGGCAGCATAGCCGCCGCGCGAACGCGCGTCCAGAACGCCCGCCGAGGTGCCGATAAGACGCGGGAAGTCTCTCCACGCGAACCGACGGCCCCGAGGAACCGATGGACCGACCGCCTTCGACGACGACGCCCACCCCGCGCGCGCGGGTGAACGCCGGCACGGCCGACGCGTTGCTGGAGCACTTCGACCGCTCGCCGGTCGGGATCCTCCTCTTCGGAGAGGATCGCTCGATCGTGGCCGCGAACGAGGCCGTGCTCGCGCTGACCGGGCTTCCCGCCGGCCTCCTCGCCGGATCGTCGCTTCGCCGGCTCCTCGCCGGGGAGGCTCCGGAGGGGGTGGAAGAGCGGATCTTCGACGAGGTGGATCAGGCCGGGCGCTGGCTGGGCCAGATCGATGTCCGCACCTCCATCGCCGAGGCGAGCCCCGCCATGATGTCGCTCACCGTCGTCGGTCCCACGCGGGACGCGAGCGGCGCGACCGTCCGCTACGTCGGCACGGTCGTCGAGCTGGGCCAGCAGCGCTTCATCGAAGTCGAATCGAGCCGGCGCGCGGCCGAGCTGGCGGCGCTCTCGGCGCTCGCGGTCGCGACCGGGAGCAGCGTCGATCCCGCCACGATGCTCCGCGCCGCGGCGCGCGAGATCGTGGAGGGACTCGAGGTGGACGCGTGCTGGATCCACCGCTACGAGTCCACCGGCGGCGGGCGCCTGGTGCTCGCCGGCGAGGCGTCGTACCTCCACCCGACGCTTCGGCTCTCCCCGCGCATGATTCCCGACGCCATCAACCCGGGCGTCCTGCGCGCGATCGAGACGCACGAGCAGGTGGTGACGTCGGAGCTCCTCGACCGGAGCATCGCCACGGTCGTCCACGCGCCGCTCCTCGCGGCGAACGAGGCGGTGGGGGTCATCTCCATCCTGAGCGTCGAGGGCGAGAAGCTGGTGACGCGGAACTCCGAGCTCCTGCGCGCGGTCTCCTACCAGCTCGGCACGGCCATCCAGAACATCCGCCTCCTCGAAGCGATCACGGAGCACCAGGCGGAGCTGGAGGAGAAGAACGAAGAGCTGGAGCGCCTGGTCGAGGAGCTGCGCGTGACCGACCGCCTGAAGAGCGAGTTCCTCGCGAACACGTCGCACGAGCTCCGGACGCCGTTGAACTCGATCATCGGGTTCCTCAGCCTGGTCCTCGACGGGCTCTGCAAGAACGAAGAGGAGAAGACCGAGCTCCTCGGGCACGCGCTCCAGAGCGCGAAGCACCTGATCGCGCTGATCAACGACGTGCTCGAC
>DATIQI010000109.1:0-6439 GCA_035470985.1 Acidobacteriota bacterium | reverse complement strand
AGCGCGCGGTTTGGCAAGCGTTTATTTTATCGGCACGCTGGAACAAGTGCCTGTCGTTTCATACGACGCGCGGCTTCACCGCCAAGCTGTTGCCTAAAAAGCCCTTTGTATCGACAATGTAAGTATGTTAGACCCAGAACATCCGTTGATCGATCCGTCCCGCGAGAGCGTACGCGACGACGAGGGGCGGCGAGGCGAGATAGTTGGCGCGCACGTCCGGATGGACGCGCCCCTCGAAGTTCCGGTTACCGCTCAGGACCGAGGCGACGACGAGCCCCGCCTCCTCGACCGCCTTCGCGATCGGAGCCGGCAGGGGACCGCTGTTCCCGATGCAGGTGGTGCACCCGTAGCCGACGGTGTGGAACCCGAGCGCCTCGAGATAGGGCGTGAGGCCGGCGCGCTCCAGGTAGCCCGTGACCGCCTTCGATCCGGGCGCGAGGCTCGTCTTCACCCACGGCTTGCTCGTCAGACCGCGCTCCACCGCGCGCTTCGCGACGAGGCCCGCGGCGACCATCACGCTCGGATTCGACGTGTTCGTGCAGGAGGTGATGGCGGCGATGACCACGGAGCCGTGATCCAGGGCGAACGACTCGCCCCTCATCGTGACGGCGGTCGCCAGGGTGGCGACGTTGCCGTCGCCCCCTTCGTTCTCCCACCGGCCGATCGCGTCGGGGGCGGGGCTCTTCTTCGCCGCGCCCTTCAGCCCGGGAAGCGACTCGGCGAAGTTCGGCTTCACCCGCCCAAGCGGGAGCCGGTCCTGCGGCCGTCTCGGTCCCGCGAGGCTCGGCTCGACGTCGCCCAGGTCGAGGGCCAGCGAGTCCGAGTAGGTGGCGTCGGGCATGCCCGCGGCGTGGAAGAGGCCCTGCTCCTTCGCGTAGGCCTCGACCAGCGACACCTGCTCCTCGGAACGTCCCGTGAAGCGGAGGTAGCGGAGCGTCTCCCGGTCGATCGGAAAAATGCCGCACGTGGCGCCGTACTCGGGCGCCATGTTCGCGATCGTCGCGCGGTCGGCCACGGGCAGCGTCTCGAGACCGGGCCCGTAGAATTCCACGAACGAGCCGACGACGCCCTTCTTCCGGAGCATCTCGGTCACCGTGAGAACCAGATCGGTGGCCGTGGCGCCTTCCCGCAGCGTGCCGGTGAGACGGAACCCGACGACGCGCGGCAGGAGCATGGAGACCGGCTGGCCGAGGAGCGCGGCCTCGGCTTCGATGCCGCCGACGCCCCAGCCGAGCACGCCGAGGCCGTTGATCATCGTCGTGTGGGAGTCGGTGCCGATGACCGTGTCGGGGTAGGCGGCCGGCTCCGCGCCCTCGGTGACGAAGACGACGCGGGCCAGGTACTCCAGATTCACCTGATGGACGATCCCCGTCGCCGGGGGGACCACGCGGAAGTTCCGAAACGCCCGCTGGCCCCAGCGAAGGAAGAGATAGCGCTCGCGGTTCCGCTCGAACTCCTTCGACGCGTTCAGGAGGAGCGCCGCGGACGTGCCGTACTCGTCCACCTGGACGGAGTGGTCGATCACCAGCTCGGCCGGGGCGAGCGGATTGATCCGGGCGGCGTCGCCGCCGAGGTCGGCCATCGCGTCGCGCATCGCGGCGAGATCCACGACCGCGGGAACGCCGGTGAAGTCCTGGAGGAGCACGCGGCTCGGCGTGAACGCGATCTCACGATCGGGCTCGGCCGCCGGATTCCAGCGCGCCACCGCTTCGATGTCCTCGGCTCGGACGCTCTTCCCGTCCTCGGTGCGGAGGAGGTTCTCCAGGAGGATCTTCAGCGAGAAGGGGAGGCGCTCGATCGAGTGGCCGGCCCGCGCCAGCGCGTCGAGCCGGTGGAGCGCGATGCTCCGCCCTCCGACACGGAACGTGCCGCGGGCGCCGAACGAATCGGACATGTGGGATCTCCGTCTGGCGCGGTCGCGCCGGCTGAGGGAACGGTTGGGGTCGCCGGTCCATGATACGGCAACCGCACGCCCTGGGAAACGGCCTCCCCCGGGCGCACGCGCGGCCCCGGCGCATGGTCCGATCGTCGGTGTTTTCGGCTGTCGCCGCGGCCCCGATCCCGTAGAGTGGGCCGCCATGAACCGGGCCCGTTGGATCACGTTCGCGCTCGCCGTGGCGGTCGCGCTGATCCTCGGGTACTTCGTCGCGCGCTGGGCCGCGCCCTACATCACCCGCGACAATCTCGAGGGATGGGTGAAGGCGGCGGGCGCGTGGGGCCCCTTCGTCCTGCTCGCCGTTCAGGCCGCGCAGATCCTGGCCGCGCCCATTCCGGGCGTCTTCGTGCCGATTCTCGCCGGGGTGCTCTACGGGCCGGTCGTCGGCTCGCTCCTCACGATGGTCGGGACGCTTCTCGGCGCGAACGCGGCCTATTGGATCGGCCGGAGCGCGGGCCACGCCGTCGCGGAGCGCTGGATCGGCGCGCCCGCGCTCGAGAAGGCCCGGGCGCTCCTCCAAGGGAAGCGCTGGCTCGCCCTGGCGGCGATCTTCTGGATCCCCTTCTCGCCGGCCGACTCGCTCTGCTTCGTGTCGGGGATCGTCGGCATGCGCTGGCTCCCCTTCATGGCCGCCGTCCTCGCGGGACGGCTCCCGAAGGACGTGATCATCGCCGCGGGGTCGGCGCTCGGCTGGAACGGATTCGGGCTCGGCGGGGGACCCTGATCGGGGACCCGCCGAGCCCGTGGATTCCCGGCCGGCGCGCCGGCGCTCCGCGCGTCAGCCGCGGAGCCCCTTCAGGACGATCTTCAGCGGATCCCCCTTCGCGAACGACGCTGTGGTCCGCGTGCTGTTCAGGATCGCGGCGTCCTCCAGCGTGATCGCCTGCCCGGTGTACTGCGACCAGACCGTCGTGAACGTGGCGGTCGTCTTCGCCGGCTTCAGCGTGAGGTAGTCCGCCCGCACGTTCAGTTTCGCGGCGTCGCGGAGCGCCGCGATGCTCCGGATCGACGCGTAGATCTGATCGGCGCCGCGCTGGTCGCCGGCGCGCCCGAGGACTTCCAGGAATTGCCCCCCGGCGATCCGAACGAATCCCGCGATGTACTCCTGGGATCCGCTCTCCGTCGCCGCCGTCACGGTCCCGACCCATGCGGGATAGTCGCGGAACTTCTCGGGGCGCCCGGTCGCGGCGGTGATCGCGCCGCGGATCCGGAGCGAATCGACGAACTGCTGCGGCGTCACCAGCGTGTCGCGCGTCGTGCCGAGCCGAAGCTGCATGGCGCCCGCCCCGCTCTTCGCGACGACCGCCGAGGGCTGATTGTCGGTCTCCCACCCGTCCGGGAAGATCAGCTGGAAACGCATCTCGGGGTGATAGAACCGGTTTCCTTCGAAGTAGCCCTGCCTCGGATCGCTGCCGAAGACGAGCCCCTCGATCCGCCGCCGGTAGAGCGCATCGCCGACCACGAGCCCGGTCCGTCCGCCGACCGACGCCTGCGCCAGCTGGGCGGTGCGGATCTCGCGGCCCCCCGGGTCGGGGTGGGTCGAGAGGAAGTTGGGGAGCGTGCTCCCGGTCCGCTCGCTGATCCGCTTCAGGGTGGCGTACGTCGCCGGGATGGCGCGCGGGTCGTAACCCGCCTTCAGCGCGTAGTCGAGGCCGAGCTCGTCGGCCTGCGTCTCGTGGTCGCGCCCGTACTTCAGGAAGAGGAGCCCGAGACCCTGCTGCGCCAGGCCGCTGTAGGGGCGGAAGGCGTCCACGAAGATCGCTCCCGCCAGGAGCCCGATCCCCGCGATCTGCTGCTGCGTGATCTGCTGCGCGCTGTGCCGGGCCGTGACGTGCCCGATCTCGTGGCCCAGGATGCCGGCCAGCTGGGCCTCGCTGTTCACGTAGGCCATGATGCCGCGCGTGATGTAGATGTAGCCGCCGGGGAGCGCGAACGCGTTCACCACGGGGGAGTCGAGCACGCGGAAGTGCCACTCCAACTGCGGAAGGTGCGACACGCGCGCCAGCTTCTGGCCGACGGAGTCGACGTAGCGCTGCGTCGCCTGATCGGCGTAGAGACCGTATTCGGAGAGGATCGCCGGGTCGGCTTCGCGGCCCATCTGGACCTCGCGCCCGGTGGAGACGAGGCTGATCTGCCGCTTTCCGGTGGCCGGGTTCACGGCGCAGCCCTGGCCGGCGAGCATCGCCGCGACGGCGACGGCCGACGCGGCGAGGAGAACGAGACGGATTCGGGTGGCTCGGAACATTCGCGTCACTCCTTGGGGGAACCCTCGGGCGAAATCCGTGCAACAGGAACCGCGATATGATACACCGTGACCGGCCGATCGGTCCGGCCGGTTTGCGCCGGCCTTTCGAACCCCGTGAGACCCGAGTCTGTTCCGAGGAGCCGATGCCCGCCACCTCCGTCGATCTCGACCACCTCGCCGTCCAAACGATCAAATTCCTGAGCGCCGACGCCGTCGAGCGCGCCCGTTCCGGCCATCCCGGAGCGCCGATGGGCGCGGCCGACGCCGCGTACACGCTCTGGGCGAGGCATCTCCGATTCGACCCCGACGATCCCGCGTGGGTGAACCGGGACCGCTTCGTCCTGTCGGCGGGGCACGCCTCCATGCTCCTCTATTCGCTCCTCCATCTCTTCGAGTGCGGCGTCACGCTCGACGATCTCCGCGCGTTCCGGCAATGGGAGTCGCGGACGCCGGGCCACCCCGAATCGGGGCACACGCCGGGCGTCGAGGCGACGACCGGGCCCCTGGGGCAGGGCTTCGCGAACGGCGTCGGGATGGCGCTCGGGCAGAGGCTGATCCAGGCGCGATACCCGACGCTCGGAGCGCTCCTCGACCACCGGGTCTTCGCGCTCGTGAGCGACGGCGATTTGATGGAAGGCGTGAGCGCGGAGGCCGCGGCGCTGGCCGGACACTGGAAACTCGGCAACCTCGTCTATCTGTACGACGACAACCGGATCTCCATCGAAGGCCCGACGGCCCTCGCCTGGAGCGAGGACGTCGCGCGGCGGTTCGAAGCGTACGGCTGGGGCACGGCGCGCATGGACGGGCACGACCGCGAGGCGGTCGACGCCGCCCTCGCCGCGGCCGTCGCCGACGCCGAGCGCCCGTCGCTGATCCTGGCGCGCACCGTGATCGGGAAGGGCGCGCCGACGAAGGAAGGGACGGCCAAGACGCACGGAGAGCCGCTCGGCGCCGACGAGCTTCGCCGCGCGAAGGAAGCCGCGGGGTGGCCGCTCGACCCGCCCTTCCTCGTCCCCGACGACGTCCGGGCGCACGCCGCGCGCCTCGCGGCCTCGAAGCGCGCGGGCGCGGCCGCCTGGCGCGAACGCTTCGAGGCGGCCCGGCGCGCGGCGCCGGACGAGGCCGCGCGCTGGGATGCCCAGTGGGCGCGCGCGCTCCCCGACGACCTCGAGGCGCGGCTCGCGGCCGCCGGCGCTTCGGGGGCGACGCTCGCCACGCGCGCCTGGTCGGGAACGATGATCCAGGTCGCCGCGGCCGCGGTCCCGTCGCTCATCGGGGGGTCGGCCGATCTCGCGCCTTCGAACGTGACCGACGTGAAGGGAGGCGGGGACGTCGCGCCCGAAGGGCTTCGCCCCGGCGCCCCGATCGCGTTCGAGGGGCGCACGCTCCACTTCGGCGTCCGCGAGCACGGCATGGGCTCCATCGCGAACGGCCTCGCGCTCTACGGCGCCTGGATCCCGTACGGCGGCACGTTCCTCGTCTTCTCCGACTACATGCGCCCGGCCGTCCGGCTCGCCGCGCTCACCGGGCTCCGCTCCGTCTACGTCTTCACCCACGACAGCATCTTCCTCGGCGAAGACGGTCCGACGCATCAGCCGGTCGAACAGCTCGCGGCGCTTCGCCTGATTCCCAATCTGGAAGTCTGGCGCCCCGCGGACGGCCCGGAGACCGCGGCCGCGTGGGGCGCGGCGCTCCGGCGCGCCACCGGGCCGACCGCGCTGGTGCTGACGCGCCAGAGCCTCCCTCCGCTCGAGCGCGGGGAGGGCGCGGACGGGAGCGCGATCCTGCGCGGGGGCTACGTGGTGGCCGAGGCCGACGGGCGGAAGGCGCACGTCGTGATCGCGGCGACGGGTTCGGAGGTCGCGCTCGCGCTCGCGGCGCGCGCGCTCCTCGCGGAGCGCGGGGTCCCGTGCCGCGTCGTCTCCATCCCGTGCCTGGAGCGCTTCGGCGCGCAACCCGAATCGTACCGGCACGCCGTCCTTCCCCCGGGCGCGCGCACGGTGGTCGTCGAAGCGGCGCGAACCGATCTCTGGGCCGCGACGGCGGGATCGGACGCGCTGCGGCTCGGCGTGAGCCGGTTCGGAGCGTCGGCCCCGGCGCCGATCCTCGCGGAGAAGTTCGGATTCACGCCGGACGCGGTGGCGGACCGGATCACGGCATGGCTCCGGAGTTCGTGACGCGCGAATCGGGCCGCACGCCATCCGTCCCCGGGACCGCCGCGGTCGCGGCGGCGGTGCTCGCGCTCGGGGCGATCCTCC
>DATIQI010000108.1:0-5913 GCA_035470985.1 Acidobacteriota bacterium | reverse complement strand
ACTCGCTTCCCGCGCGCCCGGCCGGGAGCGCCCAGGGGCTCGCGCTCGAGCACGGCCGCGGCCGCGTCGTCGTGCTGGGCGAGGCGGCCATGCTGACCGCCCAGGTGAGCCGGCGAAAGCCGTTCGGGATGAATCTTCCGGACAACGACAACGCCCGATTCGCGCTCCACGTGATGAGGTGGCTATCGGGTAAACTGTAGCGGATGACGAGTCGGTGGAAGGCAGCGGCGGTTCGATGCACGCTCGGCGCCGCGGCGGCCGCGCTTCTCGGGGCGGCGCCGGCGGCGCCGTTCGCGCGCGCTGAAGCGTTCTCCGACTGCTTCGCCCTCGCCCGGCCGGGGAGCGCCGGATCCGACTCGGCGTTCGCGGCGGCTTCCGACAGCTGCTGGTTCACGCTCCGGATCCACGCGGTTCGCGTGACCGATACCTGCAACGGCGCGCGTCCCGCCCCGATCAACCCCGACCAGGTCGCGCGCTGGATCGCGAAGGCGAACGAGGTCTACGCCTCCGCGCGGGTCCGGTTCGAGTTCGACGCCGCCCCGAACACGATGGACTGGGACGTCCTCGCGAACACCGACGTGAACGATCTCGACGCCGCGCGCCCGGGCGATCCGGCGTGGGAGCGAGGAAAGGCGGCGGCGAACGACCTGGCCTCGCGCTTTCCCCGCAAGGTGACGATCTTCTTCCGCCACGGCCCCGGCTCCGGGCCCGTGGGGGGCGGGTTCTCGAGCACGGCCTACCACTTCGTCGTCATGCCGGGATTCGACGTCACCACCATCTGCGGCGGCGCGCAGAACGAGTTCCTCCTCGCGCACGAGGTCGGACACTACTTCGGCCTCTCCCACACGTTCCGCGAGTTCAAGACGAAGGCGGCGGCCGCCGAGGCGCTGAGACGCGGCGGGAACATTCCGAGCCTGTTCGACGGCGACCGACTGGACGAGACCCCGCCCGAGGCCTACATCGAGGAGATCGCGTGCGACGGGGGCGCGCTGGTGGTGCTGAACGGGATCCCCTTCCCGTTCCTGAGCGAGAACGTGATGTCGTACTACCCCGGCAAGAAGAAGACGCTCGCGCCCGCTCAGGCGCGCCTCGTGCGCGCGTTCGTGCGGAACCGGTTCGGCGACGCCATGGACGGGAAGGGTCTCCTCGTTCCCGACGCGCGGCGCGCCTACCAGATCGTGTCGCTGGAGAACGCGAAGTCGCTCGAGGCGGAGCGTACGGCGAAGGAGGGAGCCGTCGCGATCGTGGCCGGCGACTGGACCGGCGAGCCCCATCAGAGGTGGCGGCTGGTTCCGCTCGTGGCGCGCGACGCGGGGGCGTTCGAGATCGTCTCGGTGGGGAGCGGCCTCTGCCTGACGGTCGAGAACGCCGCGGCGGGCGACGGAGCGCGGCTGATCCTCGGGCGCTGGGACGGCAGGGAAAACCAGAAGTGGCGCTTCCTCCAGGACGAGCGGGGCGAGATCTACATCGAGGCGAACGCGAGCCGGAAGGTTGTGGGGATCTCCGGGGGCGCGAAGGCCGGTTCGCGCGGGACCGACGCGACGCGCGCGACCGATCGCCGCCGATCCGCTTCGCCTCCGCGCGTCGAGCCATCCGCCGATACGGGGGCGCCCTCGCAGCGCTGGAAGCTCCTACCGCTCGACTAGCGCCGGCCCCGGCGCCGCCGCCGGGCCCACCGTCGCCTACTTCAACCGCTCCGCGGCCCGGACGAGATCCTCGTCCGCGGTCTCGCGGCTCCCGCCGAAGAAGAACGACCAGTCGTAGGGCCGGCGCTTCTCGAAGAGTTCGCGCGCGCGGCGGAGCGTCTCGCCGCCGCCTCCGTCGCGGCCGAGCGCCGCGGCGACGCCCGCCATGGCCTGGCAGAGGAACCAGCCTCCGGCCAGCGTCCTGGGCCTTCCTCCGAGATGGAGCTCCGACTGGCGGAACGCGGCGAGGGCCGCCTCTCCGTCGCCCTGGTCGAGCGCCGTGCGGCCGAGCGTGTTCAGGCACATGGCGCGAAACGTATCGCGGTACATGTGGTCGCTCTGTTCCACCGCCTCGAGCCCGGCGAGGCACTGGGCGCGCGCTTCCTCCAGCCGTCCCCGGCGGCGCAGGCACTCGGCGAGGTAGCCGGCGGCGCCCGCGGTCGCGTGAACGCCGCTTCGCTCGATCTCGATCCCGCGGCGGAAGCTCCACTCCGCCTCGGGGAAGTTCCCCAGCCGCAGGTGGGAGACCGCGAGACTGACCCAGGCGAACCCATGCCCGGGCGCGAGTTCGACGGCGCGCTGGAAGTGCGGCACCGCGCCCGCGTAGTCGTCGCGCGAGCAGAGGACGCAGCCGCAGAAGTACGAGGAGTAGCTGTTCTCGGGGCTCAGCTCCGCCGCCCGCCGGATCGGCGCGAGCGGATCGTCCGCCCCCTGGAGCCTCCAGAGGGCGTAGCCCAGCCAGATGTGCGCCTCGGCGTGATCGGGCGCCAAGGCCACCGCGCGGCTCGCGAAGTCACGCGCCTTCTCCAGCTCGGCCCGATCGGTGGTGAACGGGAAGCGCATGTCGTGCACCGACGCGAGGCCGGCCAGCGCGTCGGGATACTCCGGTTCGAGTCGGATCGCCTCGAGGTAGAGTTCCTCGGCCCGATCGAAGCCGCCCTTCGTGAGGGTCGCCCACGCCTGGCGCCCGCGCGTGCAGTACTCGTACGCGCCGAGCGCCGGAGCGCCGCGGGAGGGGGCGCTCCCGGCGCGATCGCCGAGGCGGAGCGCCTCCGCCGCCTTGCCGCTCAAGCGGTCCTGCATCTCGAAGATCTCGTCCATCCGCCCGTCCAGTTTCTCGGTGGCGGCGATCTCCTCGGTCGGCGCGTGCGTGATCTGCATGAACACGCGCAGCGACGGCCCCGCGCGCTGGCAACTCCCCGAGAGGACCCAGCGGCAGCCGAGCCGCGCCCCGATCGCTGCGGGATCGCCGCCCGCGACCTCGGCCGCCGCGCGGAGCACCTTCGGGCGCGGGACGAGACGAAGGCCCTCGATTCGGCCGAGATCGGCCAGGAGACTCTCGGCCATGCCCGCGCCGATCCAGGAATCGGCCGGGTCGGTCGAACGCGTTTCGAAGTCGAGGATCGCCAGCGTTTCGGGCCGCCCATCGGCGCCGGCCTCGCCCTCGGGCCCGGCCGCCGCGGGCGCTCCGCCCGCCGCGTCGCCGGCCCGGCGAAGGGCGCGAAGGAATTCCGCCGCGCTCTGGAACCGATCCTCGCGGGACGTCGCGAGCGCGCGGCGCACGGCGGACTGGAGATCGGCGGGCACCCAGGGCGTCGCGGCGGGCGATCCCGACATCGTCGCGGCGATCCGCGCGACGGGCGTCGCGCCGGGGAACGCGGGGGCGCCCGAGAGCATCTCGTGGAGGACCGCGCCGACCGCGAAGAGATCGGCGCGGGCGTCCACCGTCTCGCCGCGAAGCTGCTCGGGGGCCATGTATCCGATGGTGCCGAGAATGGCGCCGACCTCGGTCCGCAACTCGCTGAGGGCGGTCGCCGCCACGGCCGCCTCCTCCTCGCGGAGCGGAGCCTGATAGGCGAGCCCGAAATCGAGGAGCTTCGTGGAGCCGGCGGCGGCTCCGGACGCCGCCACCATGATGTTCTCGGGCTTGATGTCCCGATGCACGACGCCCGCGGCGTGCGCGTGGCCCAGCGCTTCGAGGAGCGCGGAGGCGATCCCCACGGCCTCCGCGGCCGGCAGGGCCCCATGGCGGAGCCTCGCGCGGAGCGTCTCGCCGCGCACGTACTCCATCGCGATGAAGGCGGCGCCGCCGGCGTCGCTCGTTTCGTAGAAGGTCGCGATGCCGGGATGCTGCAGGCGGCGGGAGGTTTCGGCTTCGCGGAGGAGCCGGCGCCGCAACTCGGGATCGAAATCGGCGGGGAGGACCTTGATGGCGGCGTCGCGCCCGAGCGCGAGGTCGCGCGCGAGAAAGACCTCGCCCATTCCGCCGCGGCCGAGCCGGGATTCGATCCGGTAATGGGAAAGACGCTCCCCGATCACGCGCGCCCCCCTCGTGCGCCGCGCGGCCGGCCCGCTCGGGGCCGTCGCGCTACTTCGTGAGCTTCGACAGCGCCTCCAGCTGCTTGATGCGCCGCTCGGCGACCAGCTTCCGTAGCTGCGACGCGCTCTCCCATCGCTCGGATGCCTGTTTCTGGGAGTCGAGCAACCGGCGCAACCGAGTCCGGTAGTCGGAGGCCTCGGAGGGCGAAGGCTCCCGGGCGCCGATTTCGGCGTGACGCCGCGCGACCAGCGTCTCCTCTTCGAGCGACTTCACCCACGAGTCGGCCGCCACCCGCTCCGCGTCGAGGCGCTGGTTGTCGGCGCGCATCGCGTCGGAGAGCCGCTGCAAGTAGGCGCGCTCGCGCTCCTGGCGCTTCACGACTTCGTCGAGCTGGTTCTTCTGTGCCTCGTCCTTCGCCTTCTTCGCGACGTCCCGGCGCACCCTCGTCGTCTCGATCTCCTCCTTGATGACGCGAAGCCGCCCGTCGGATTCCATGGCGAGCCGCCGCGCGGTTTCGATCTCGCGCGCGTTCGTCACCGAGAGATCGCGAGCGAAGCCCATGGAAGTCTGAATCTCCACCTCGGTTCGGGGCACGTAGATCGAGAGGAGCTCGCCCATGGCGCCGACCGCGAGCATGGTGACTTCGCGGGGCGCGGCGGGCGCGGCCGGCGTGGCCGGAGCTGCCGGCGCCGGCGGCGTGACGGGTGCGGGCGCGGGCGCGGCCGGGGCCGCCACGGAGTCGGGCGGTGAGGCCGGAGGAGGCGGCGCGACGGGATCGGGTGGCGTCTGAGCGAATGCCACCGCCGGCAGCAGCGCGGCGACGATCCATGCCGCGGCCAACCGGCGCGCGGCCAACAGGGAACGGCTCATGGTTCGACCCCCAGGGAACGTACGGCGTGAACTCGTGGAACGGCCGCCTCCCCACGGGCGGCGCCGGCAGCATGCGAAGCGGGTGACGTCCCGCCGCGTGGCGAGGAGTATAGCAGCGCGCGCCGGACGGGAGGCCGCCGCATAATATGCATGGACACGAATATTCTAATATGAGAATATACATCCATGCTCGCCACGTTCACCGCGCTCGCGGAGCCGAATCGGCTCCGGATCGTCGAGCTCCTTCGCTCCGGGCCGCGCCCGGTGGGGGAGATAGGCCGGCGGCTCCGCCTGCGCCAGCCCCAGGCCTCGAAGCACCTCCGAATCCTGAAGGAGGCGGGTCTGGTCGCGGTGCGGCCGGAGGCGCAGCGGCGGCTCTACGAGCTTCGGGCGGATCGTCTCCTCGAGATCGACGCCTGGCTGGAACCCTACCGCCGCTACTGGAACGCGCGGCTCGACGCGCTGGAGCGGCATCTCGAGACGATGGACCGCGAGGCGCCGCGGCGCCGGAGGAGACGAACGCCATGAAGGGGACGCTTCATCGAGACGGGGACCGATGCACGCTTCGATTCGAGCGGCGATTGGCCCACGCGCCGGAGAAGGTCTGGCGCGCGTTGACGGAGAACGAGGAGCTGCGCCACTGGTTCCCGGCCCGGATCGACGGGCCGCGCGAAGCGGGCACGGCGATCCGGTTCGTCTTCCCCCCGAAGCCGGGCCAGGTTCCCGCCGACACGGCCGAGGAAGGGCCGTCGATGGAGGGAACGATGCTCGCCTACGATCCGCCGCGCCTCCTGGAATACGACTGGGGCGGGGAGGTCCTGCGCTGGACGCTCGCGCCCTCCGACGGCGGCACGCTCCTCGTCTTCACGCACACCTTCGAGGAGTCGCGATCCGGTACGTGAGAGAACCAGAACGTGTGGTGGTTTACAGTCTGGGTGCAAATGAGAAAGACGATGGTGGAGTCAACGTGAGTTACCCGGTCCGGCAGAGTGGCGCCTTTCAGGCGCGGTCGGCGCCTTTGGATCTGGGCGTGCGCCT
>DATIQI010000107.1:0-3415 GCA_035470985.1 Acidobacteriota bacterium | reverse complement strand
GGTGGCCTACCAGCTGCACCCGCCGCTCCTGCGCGCCCTCGGCTGGAAGAAGAAGATCGGCCTCGGCCGCTGGTTCGACGCCGTCTTCCGCGCGCTGCTGGGCGTGCGCGGGCTGCGCGGCACGCCGCTCGACCCGTTCGGCTACGCCGAGGTCCGCCGCGTCGAGCGCGCGCTGATCGGCGAGTACCGCGCCCTGGTGGAGCGCGCGCTGCCGGCGCTCGGCCCCGCCGTCGCGGCGCTCCGCGAGAAGCGGCGCGGGGAGGCCGCGCGCGCCATCGGGGGGCTCGCGGCGGGGCTCGCCCTCGGGTTCGGGATGAGCGCGTTTCTCTACCTCCCGATCCGCTCGTACGCCGCGCTCTCGGTCCGAAGCGCCGGCGAGGGAGGCGGCGCCGGGTTCGAGTACGCGACGTCGTGGTCGTTCCACCCCGCCGAGATGCTGACCTTCGTCGTCCCCTCCATGTTCGGCTTCGGGGGTCCGACCTACTGGGGGACGATGCCGTTCACCGACTACCCGAACTACATGGGGATCGTCCCGTTCGCGCTGGCGGTCTACGGCGCCGTGCGCGCGCGCGGGATGTGGAGGCTCTTCCTCGTCGCGCTGGCGGGCGTCTCGCTCCTGATCTCGTTCGGGAAGCACTTCGCGCCGCTCTACGCGCTCCTGTACGACCACCTCCCGTTCTTCAACAAGTTCCGCGTCCCGGTGATGATCCTGGTGCTCGTTCAGTTCGCGACCGCGGCGCTCGCCGCGCTCGGACTCGACGGCGCGCTCCGCGCTCCGGCCGCGGGGAAGAAGGGCGCCGCGGCGGCCGCGGGGGCGGCGAAGGCCGAGGCGCGTCCCTGGTGGCGCGGCGCGGGACTGGCCGCCGCCGGGGGCATCGGAGGGCTCGCCGTGCTCCAGGCGCTTCGTCCTTCGCTGGAGGCGGCCGCGGCGGGCAGCCGGCCCTCGATGAACGCCGCGCTCGCGAGCCGCGCGCTCGACATGGCCTCGCTCGATGTCGTGAAGTCGGGGTTCCTCCTCGCCGCCGCCTGCGCGGTCGTCGCGTTCCACCGACAGGGCCGCCTGGCGCGGAGCGCCGCGGCCGTCGCGCTCCTCGTCCTCACGGCCGGCGATCTCTGGGGTCTCGACCGGAAGATCATGGATCCCCAGATCGGCTCCGCGCGCGAGTACGACGAACATTTCGCCGAGACGCCGGAGGTGACGTTCCTCCGGGCCGACTCGTCCCAGTTCCGCGTGCTTCCGCTCCAGTGGAACGACGCGCGCCTCGCCTCCTTCGGCGTGGCGTCGCTCCTCGGCTATCACCCGGCGAAGCCGCGGCTCTACCAGGCGTTCATGGACACGATCGGGATTCGGGGGCTCGGCACGCTCCAGTTCCTGAACACCAAGTACGTGCTGACGGACGGCTACTATCCGCCGGACGAGGTGGGGCTGGTCCTCCGCCAGGACGGTCCGGTGAAGGTCTACGAGGTGGCGGGCGTGCTCCCGCGCGCGTTCATGGTCCACCGCCTTCGTCCGCTCCACAGCGAGACGATGGCGCTCTCCGTGCTCCACACGGCGGGATTCGACCCGAGCCGCGAGGCGCTCTGGGCGAGGCCGGGCGCGATCCCCGCGCTCGCCGAGCCGCACGTTCCCGACTCGGTCCGGATCGAGCGGTTCGACTTCAACGACGTCGAGATTCGCGTCGCGACGGCCGCGCCCGGTCTCCTCGTCACGGTCGATCAGTGGGATCCCGACTGGCACGTGACGGTGAACGGGAAGCCGGCGACGCTGGAGCGCGTGAACTACCTCATGCGCGGCGTGCTCCTGGAGCCGGGCGTCCATCAGGTGCGGTTCCACTACATGCCGCGGGCGCTGGAGGCCGGCATCCGCCTCTCGACCGCCGCGTTCGTCGCGACGCTCCTCCTCGCGATCGCGGGGATCGTCACGGCGCGCCGCCGTCGCGGGACGCCGGGAGCCCCCGAGGGGCCCGCGCCGCCCGCCGCGCCGCCCGCCGCGCCGCCCGCGGGCCGGAGGAAGCGATGAAGCCGCTCGTCATCATCCCGACCTACAACGAGCGCGAGAACCTCGTGGAGCTCCTGAGGCGGATCTTCGCCTTGGAGCGGGGCATCGAGGTCCTGATCGTGGACGACAACTCGCCCGACGGCACGGGGGCGCTGGCCGACGAGATGGCCGCGGCCGATTCGCGCGTCCACGTCCTCCACCGCGCCGGCAAGATGGGGCTCGGCTCGGCCTACGTGGCCGGCTTCCGCTACGCGCTCGATCGCGACTACGACGTGGTGTTCGAGATGGACGCCGATTTCTCGCACAGCCCCGACAGCCTGCCCGAGTTCCTGAAGGAGATCGAGACCGCCGACCTGGTCCTCGGCTCGCGCTATCTCTACGGCGTCACGGTCGTGAACTGGCCCCTGACGCGCCTCATCCTCTCCTACGGGGCGAACGTCTACAGCCGCGTCATCACGGGGATGAACATCAAGGACGCGACCGGCGGGTTCAAATGCTTCCGCCGCCAGGTGCTCGAGTCGATCGACTGGAGCCGCGTGAAGTCGGACGGCTACGGCTTCCAGATCGAGATCAACTTCAAGGCCTACCGGAAGGGATTCCGGATCAAGGAGATTCCCATCCTCTTCGTGGACCGGCGCGCGGGCGAGTCGAAGATGTCGCGCAAGATCGTCTGGGAAGCGGCTTGGATGGTCTGGAGGCTCCGCTTCCTCGATCTCATCGGGGCCCTGTAGCGCCCCCATGGGCGTCACCCTCGTCGTCGTCCACTACCGCACGCGCGAGCCCCTCGCGCGCCTCTTCGCGTCGCTCCGCGCCGCGCGGCCCGCGCCCGTCCGCGAGATCGTGATCGTGAACAATTCGGGGGAGCCGCTGGACGACCTCGCCGCGTCGTCGGGCCTCCCGACGCGGATCGTGGCTCCCGGTCGGAACGCGGGCTACGCGCGCGGCGTGAACCTCGGCATTCGCGCGGCCTCCGAAGAGGACGTCCTGGTGCTGAATCCCGACATCCAGGTCGAGCCCGGCTCCGTGGAGGCGCTCGTCCGCTGCGCCGAAGCGCATCCCCGCGCGGGGATCGTGGCGCCCCGGCTCGTCCATCCCGACGGAGCGCTTCAGCTTTCGGCACGGCGCTTCTACAATGGAAGGACGCTGTTCCTGCGCCGCCTCCCCTTCTTCGGGCTGGCGGACCGGAGCCGCGCCGTCCGCGACCACCTGATGGCCGATTGGGACCATCTCGAGACCCGTCCCGTCGACTGGGTCCTCGGGGCGGCGCTCTTCGTCCGGCGGAACGCCATGCGCGACGTCGGCCTGATGGACGAGCGCTACTTCCTCTACTTCGAGGACGTGGACTGGTGCCAGCGGATGTGGCGCCACAGATCGATCACCGAGGCGCGCGTGATTCCCGTGAGGGCGGAGGTGAGC
>DATIQI010000106.1:0-8713 GCA_035470985.1 Acidobacteriota bacterium | reverse complement strand
CCGACGCCCCAGAGCGCGTCGACCGGCAGCTTCTGGAGGAACCGTTCGACCCGTTCCGGCGCGATCACGGTGACGCCGCGCGGCGAGAGCGAGCGTTCCACGAGATCGGCGATCTCCTGCGTCAGGTCTTCCTGGAGCCGCGGCACCGTGGCCAGCTCGCGCACGGCGCGGACCAACGCGCCGGCGCCGCAGAGGCGCTGGCGCGGGATGAAGCGGACGGTCGCCTCGCCGAAGTAGGGGACGAGATGGTGCGGGCACAGGCCGTAGACGTGGATTCCCTCGATCGCCACGGTCTCGCCCGGATGGCCCCGGTAGAGGAGCGGGCGAAGCGACGGGGGATCCTGGCGGAGGCCCGCGGTCCGGTCCATCAGGAGATCGGCGAGGAGCGGAGCCGTGAGCGAATATTCCTCGTCGTGCTCGGGGTCGACGCCGAGCGAGCGAAGGAACCGCTCCAGCGCGGCGACATCGGGCACGGCGTGCCGTCGCGCGGGCGCGCGGCCGGCGCGGCGCGCGGGCTTCGTCGCGGCCCCTCGGGCCGACTTCTTCGCCGCCTTCTTCCGGCGCGCGGGACTCATAGTCCGAGGCGCTCGGCGGCGCCCTGCATGGCGTTCAGCACGAAGGTCACGTGTTCCTCCAGCGGCACGCCCAGTTCCGACGCGCCGTGCTCGATCTCGTCCCGATTCACGGACCGGGCGAATCCCTTGGTCCGCAACTTCTTCATCACCGACTCCGTCGTGACGTCGGCCAGCCACCTGCTCGGCATGACGAGCGCCGTGGCGGTGATGAGACCGCACAGCTCGTCCACCGCGTAGAGCGTCTTGGCCATCGCGGTGGTCCTCGCCACGCCCGAATAGGACGCGTGCCCGAGAATCGCCTCGATCAGGACGGGAGGATAGCCTCGCTCCTCCAGCGCCCGGCACCCGACGAAGGGATGCTCCTCCTTCGAAGGGTGCTTCTCGTAGTCCATGTCGTGGAGGAGTCCCGCGGCGCCCCAAAGCGCCACATCTTCGCCCCTACGTTGGGCGTACGCCGTCATGGCGGCCTCCACCGCGTAAGCGTGCTTGCGGAGCCCTGCCCCCTCGGTGTACTCGTGGAGGAGTGCCAGGACGCGATCCCGGTCGAGCAGGTCGCTCGCCGACCCCGCGGCCGGCGCGTTCGAAGCGTCGTTCATCGGCCCCGATCCTAGGGGAGTACGGAGCTATCCGCAACGCGGGAGGTGTCGTGCGTGGTCCGTGGTACGTGGTCGCGTGGGTGGCGGTCCTGTCGGCGAGCCTCGTGCTCGGGGCCTGCTCGCGGGAGCCGGCCTCCACCAAGCAGCTCGCCGCGGAGCGTGCGCTCGCCGACTCGCTCGTGGCGGGCCATTCGGGCACTTCGCCCGAATCGCTCATGACGCGCGTCGTCAGCGCGCGGGCGAAGGTCGGCGCCTTCCTGAAGAAGCACCCGAAGGACGTGTCCGGCGCGCTCACGTTCGCGAAGCTCCGCCTCGCGGAAGCCGCGCTGACGCCGCCCGACACGTCGCTGGCGCGCCTCGATCACACCGCGCGCTCGATCGAGCTGAAGCGGCGGATGGAGGACTGCCTCCCGCCGCTCGACCGCGCCATCGCCGCCGAGCCGAAGAACCCCGAGCCGCACTACTGGAAGTCGCTCGTTCTGGGGCTCTGGGAGCCGATTTTCGGTGAGACCGCGCTCGATCCGAAGAACTCGCGGCTCCCCGAGGCGGTGAAGGCGGCCGCGGCCGCCGTGGCCCTCGCGCCCGATTCCGCGACGTACCGCACGGCGCTCGCCACCTACCAGATGCTCTCCGGCGACGACAAGTCGGCCGTCGCGACGCTCCGCGCGGGGAAGAACCCGCACGACGCGACGCTCCTCATCCTCTCGGAGTGGGAGAAGTTCCCGATCCCCTCGGGCTCGGTTCATGCGCACAAGGAGTCGTCGGGAATCGCGGAGTGGCTCGCCATGAACGGCTTGGACGACGCGCAGGCGCGGGTCCGCGCCTACTGGTTCCCGGGCCCGGCCGACTCGATCCGCGCCTTCTACCGGCGCTCGATGGGCGACGCCTTCTGGATGAAGCAGCCGGCGCAGAAGAAGGACGGTGAGACGCTGACCTACACGTCCGCCGCGGTCCTCTTCCAGCCCACGGGCTACCGCGCGCTCAGCGAGGCGGACGTGAAGAGCCAGGTCATGAACCAGGCCGAGGGGATCTCCATCCAGGTCCGCGAGGTTCGGAGCCCGTCCGCGGCCACCCGCAAGCTCATCCCGTTCGACGCGGGGCCGGTCGTCTGCGAAATCCTCCTGACGAACCACAGGCGGGTGCGCTGAGCCCGGTTTGACCCCTTCGGGGTGGTGTGGTACCTTTCTTCATTCGATTGTAATCGCGGCAGTTAGGGCCCTGGGCGTCCCCGAGGAGGCCCTGACTGCCGCGACCCGCATCGAGGCGCCATGACCCCGACCGAACTCCCCAAGAACTACGAACCGACCGACGTCGAGCGGAAGTGGTACGCCCACTGGCTCGATCGGGGGTATTTCCGTCCCGCCGACGGGACGGCGCCGCCCTTCGTCATCCTGATCCCGCCTCCGAACGTGACCGGGAGCCTGCACTTCGGGCACACGTTCGACCACACGATCCAGGACCTCCTGACGCGCTGGCAGCGGATGAGCGGGGCGCCGACCCTCTGGCTCCCCGGGACCGACCACGCCGGCATCGCGACGCAGAACGTGGTGGAGAAGCGCCTCGCCGAGCAGGGGAAGACGCGTTTCGATCTCGGCCGCGAGGCGTTCGTGGAGGATGTCTGGAAGTGGAAGGGCCACTACCACGGGCGGATCACGGAGCAGATGAAGCGGCTCGGCGACTCCGTGGACTGGTCGCGCGAGCGCTTCACGATGGACGAGGGCCTCTCGCGCGCGGTGCGCGAGGTCTTCGTCCGCCTCCACCGGAAGGGGCTCATCTACCGCGGCAACCGGATCATCAACTGGTGCCCGCGCTGCCACACCGCGCTCTCCGACGAGGAGGTGAATCACGTCGAGACCGACGGGAAGCTCTACTACATCCAGTACCCCGTGAAGGACACGAAGAAGTCGGTCACAGTGGCCACCACGCGGCCCGAGACGATGCTCGGCGACGTGGCCGTGGCGGTCCATCCGGGCGACAAGCGCTTCGCGCCCTATCACGGAAAGACGCTCGTCCTTCCGTTCCTCGGCCGCGAGATTCCGATCGTCCTGGACGAGGCGGTCGATCCGAAGTTCGGCACGGGCGCCGTGAAGGTGACGCCGTCCCACGATCCGAACGACTTCGAGATGGCGAAGCGCCACGACCTCCCGTTCGTGACGGTGATGGATACCTCCGCCGTGATGAACGAGAACGCCGGCGCCTTCCAGGGCCTGACCCGGGAGGACGCGCGCGTCCGGATCGTGGAGGCGCTGAAGGACCGCGGGCTCCTGGCGCGGGTGGAGCCGCACCGGAACGCCGTGGGGCACTGCGACCGTTGCGACACGGTGGTGGAGCCGTACCTCTCGCTCCAGTGGTTCGTGAAGATGAAGCCGCTCGCCGAGCCGGCGTACGCCGCCATCGAGAAGGGCGAGCTGACGATCCTGCCGCGCCGCTGGGAGAAGGTCTATCTCCGGTGGCTCGAGGGGATCCGCGACTGGTGCATCTCGCGGCAGCTCTGGTGGGGACACCGCATCCCCGTCTGGACCTGCGCCGCCTGCCAGGCGGAGATCGTCGAGGTGGAGACGCCGAGCGCCTGCCCGAAGTGCGGCGCCACGGACCTGAAGCAGGACCCCGACGTGCTCGACACGTGGTTCTCGTCGTGGCTCTGGCCCTTCTCGACCCTCGGCTGGCCCGAGGAGACGGAGGACCTGAAGCGCTTCTATCCCTCCAGCGTCATGGTGACGGGCCCCGACATCATCTTCTTCTGGGTCGCGCGCATGGTGATGGCGGGCTACGAGTTCATGGGACGCTGCCCCTTCCCCGTGGTCTTCCTGCACGGGATCGTGCGCGACGCCGAGGGACGGAAGCTCTCGAAGTCGCTCGGCAACTCGAGCGACCCGATCGAGCTGATGGACCGCTACGGCGCCGACTCGCTTCGCTTCACCTTGATCCTCCTCTCGCCGCAGGGAGCCGATATCCAGGGCTTCTCCGACGAGAAGGTCGATCTGGGGCGCCACTTCGCGAACAAGCTCTGGAACGCGTTCCGTCTCGTCCATCCGCATCTCGAGGGGCACGTCCTCGACGAAGCCGCGGCCCGGCACGACCTGCGCGACGAGGATCTCTGGATCCTGAGCGCCATGACGGCCACGGTCCGCTCGACGACGCGCAATCTGCGCGCCTTCCGGATCGGGGACGCGGCGAAGGACATCTACGACTTCGTCTGGCGCGAGCTGTGCGACTGGTACCTCGAGATGGCGAAGCCGCGCCTGTACGCCGACCCGGGAACGGCCGACGCGGCCGCTGTGCGCACCACGATCCAGACCGTCTTCAGCCAGGTGCTCCGCCTCCTCCACCCCTTCATGCCGTATCTGACGGAGGAACTCTGGCACGCGCTCCCCGGCACGGAGGGGGACGTCTGCGTGGCGCCCTGGCCCTCGCCGGCCCGCGGCGCGTCGCACCCCGACGCGGAGGCGCGGATCGCGCTCCTGAAGGAGATCGTCGGCGCGGTGCGGAATCTCCGGTCCGAGATGAACATCCCTCCGGCCCGAAAGGCGGCGATCCTGATTCGGGCGAGCGATCCCGACGCGACGACGCTCCAGCACCAGAGGGACCTCATCCTCCTCCTGGCGAAGGGCGAGTCGCTGGAGGTCGGTCCGTCGGTCGCGAAGCCGAAGATCGCGGCGTCCGCGGTGGTCCGCCAGCACGAGATCTTCGTGCCCCTCGAGGGCCTGATCGACGTGGCGGTGGAGCGCCAGCGCCTCCAGAAGGAGTACGATCGGGTGGTGCGCGAGTTCGACGGGTCGCACCGGAAGTTGAGCAACGAGGATTTCCTGGCGAAAGCGAAACCGGAAGTCGTGGAGCGGGAGCGCGAGAAGTTCGACGCGCTCGGCGCCACGAAGGAGAAACTGGAACGGAATCTGGAGCTCTTGAAATGAGACGATCGGACGAAATTCGGATGGGGCGCTGGGCGGCGAGAGCCGTCGCGGCGTCGTGGTGCGCGATGGTGGGATGGGGTCTGGTCGCCGGCCCGGGCGTCGGCACGGGCGCGGCGCAACCGCGCGGGAAGAGCGACTCCGGCGCGACGAAGGGCGCGGGGGGCCGCGACGTCGCGGTCACCGTCTACAACGACAATCTCGGCGTGGTGAAGGACCGCCGGTCCTTCACCGTGACGAAGGGAACGGGCGATCTCAGCTTCACGGACGTCGCCTCGACCATCGATCCCACGTCGGTCCACCTGCGGGCCCTCGGAGGCTCGCCGATCGAGATCCTCTGGCAGGACTACCGCTTCGACCTGGTGAGCACCGAGAAACTCCTCGAGCGCTTCGTGGACCAGCCGATCGACGTGGCGACGAAGGACGACCAGATCAAGAAGGGGACGCTCCTCACGCACGACGCGGCGTCGCTGGTGCTCCAGGAGCCGGGCGGCGGGCTCACGCTCCTGAACCGCGCCGAGGTCCGGCAGGTCGGGCTTCGGGAATTGCCGCAGGGGCTCATCACGCGGCCGACGCTCGTCTGGCGGCTCCGGTCGGAAGCGGGCGGCGAGCAGCCGCTCGAGGTCTCGTACATGGCGGGCGGCATGTCGTGGCACGCCGAGTACGTCGCCGTCCTCGATCCGGCCGAGACGAGCCTGGATCTCCAGGGCTGGGCTTCGGTCGAGAACCGCTCCGGCGCGACCTACGACGAGGCGAAGATCAAACTGGTGGCCGGGAGCATTCACCGGGCGCCCCAGCCGCGGCCGATGTTCAAGGGCGACATGGGCATGCGCGCGTCGGTGGCCATGGAGGCGATGGAGGAACGCGCCTTCTTCGAGTACCACCTCTACGAGGTGCCGCTTCGCGCCACCCTCTCGAACAACGAAGTGAAGCAGGTCGGCATGCTCCACGCCTCGGGCGTGAAGACGGCGAAGCGCTACACGTACGACGCGTCGCGCGACAACGACAACGTCATGGTGACGATCGAGTTCGAGAACGCCGCCGCGTCGGGCCTGGGCATGCCGCTCCCCGAGGGCGTCGTGCGCGTCTTCCATCGCGACACGGACGGATCGCTGGAATTGGCGGGCGAGGACCGGATCAAGCACACGCCGAAGAACGAGAAGGTGCGCGTCTCGGTCGGGAACGCCTTCGACATCGGGGTGGAGCGGAAGCAGACCGACTTCCGGCAGCTCACGCCGCGCCTCACGGAGGCGTCCTACGAGATCACGCTCCGCAACCACAAGAAGGAGACCGTGGACGTGACGGTGGTCGAGCACGCCGGCGGCGACTGGGAGATCGTGAAGTCGAGCCTTCCCTTCGAGAAAAAGGACGCGACGACCTTCGAGTTCTCGGCGCGCTGCGCGCCGGAGAAGCCGGTGGTGGTCACGTATACGGTTCGGACCAAATCGTGAATGATGCAGGACTGGGCGCCCCTCCCGCGGAGTTCAAACTCCACGCGCCCTACGAGCCGACCGGCGACCAGCCGCAGGCGATCGGCGAGCTGATCGAGGGACTGAAGCGGGGCGACCGCTACCAGACGCTCCTCGGCGTCACCGGCTCGGGGAAGACCTTCACCATGGCCAACGTCATCGCGGCCATGGGGCGGCCGGCGCTCGTGATTTCCCACAACAAGACCCTCGCGGCGCAGCTCTACGGGGAATTCAAGCAGTTCTTCCCGGAGAACGCCGTCGGCTACTTCGTCTCCTACTACGACTACTACCAGCCCGAGGCGTACGTCCCGCAAACGAACACGTACATCGAGAAAGACGCCTCCATCAACGACGACATCGACCGGCTCCGACTGGCCGCCACGAGCGCGCTCCAGGAGCGCCGCGACGTGGTGATCGTAGCATCGGTCTCCTGCATCTACGGCCTCGGCTCGCCGGAGGACTTCCGCCGCGAGATGCTCCTCCTCCGCCTGGGCGAGACGCACACGCGGGAGTCGATCTTGGAGCAGCTCGTCCGGATGCAGTACTCGCGGAACGATCTGGAACTGAAGCGCGGAACGTTCCGCGCCCGGGGCGACGTCGTCGAAGTCCAGCCCGCCTACGAGGAGACGGCGCTCCGCATCGAACTCTTCGGCGATCAGGTGGAGCGCATCTCCATCGTCGATCCGCTCACCGGAAAGACGCAGCAGGGGATCCGGATCGCCGCGATCTACCCCGCGAAGCACTTCATGACCCATCCGGTCCGGCTCCAGGAGGGCGTCCGCGCCATTAAGGAGGAGCTGGCCGAGCGGCTCGCCACCTTCGAGCGCGAGGGGAAGCTCCTCGAAGCGCAGCGGCTGAAGATGCGGACCGAGTACGACATCGAGATGCTCCGGGAGATCGGCTACTGCCCGGGGATCGAGAACTACTCGCGTCCCCTCTCGGGCCGGAAGGCGGGGGAGCGGCCGCACTGCCTCATCGACTATTTCCCGGACGACTTCCTCCTGATCGTGGACGAGTCGCACGTCACGCTGCCTCAAGTCGGCGGCATGTACGAAGGGGACCGCTCGCGGAAGCAGACCCTGGTGGAGCACGGCTTCCGGCTTCCGTCGGCGCTCGACAACCGGCCGCTTCGCTTCGACGAGTTCGAGGGAATGATCGGGCAGACGATCTTCGTCTCGGCGACGCCGAGCGAATTCGAACTGAAGCACTCGCACGGCGTCATCGTGGAGCAGATCATCCGCCCGACGGGTCTGATCGATCCGCGCCTCTCGGTCCGGCCGACGAAGGGCCAGATCGACGACCTCCTGGAGGAGATCCAGAAGCGGGTCTCGGTGGGCGAGCGGGTGCTCGTGACCACCCTCACGAAGCGGATGGCCGAGGATCTGACCGACTACCTCTTCCAGGCGGGCGTGAAGGTCCGCTACATCCACTCCGACATCGACACGATCGAGCGGATCGAGATCCTGCGCTCGCTCCGTCTCCAGAAGGTGGACGTCCTGGTCGGGATCAACCTGCTTCGCGAGGGGCTGGACCTGCCCGAGGTCTCCCTGGTCGCGATCCTCCACGCCGACAAGGAGGGCTTCCTCCGGTCGGAGACGTCGCTCATCCAGACCGCGGGACGCGCCGCGCGGCACCTGCGCGGGGAAGTGATCCTCTACGCCGACCGGATGACCGGCGCGATGAAGCGCGCCATCGACGAGATGAACCGGCGCCGCGAGGTCCAGCTCCGCTACAACGAGGAGCACGGCATCGTGCCGAGGACGATCGTGAAATCGGTGGAGGAAGTGATGCTCGCGACCGCGGTGGCCGACGCCGCGGCGCCGCCGGAGGCCGACGAGCTCCTGCCGGCCGCGGTGGCGAATCTGCCGCCCGACGCGCTCATGGAGTACCTGGAGCGCGAGATGCTGCTGGCGGCGTCGCGCGAAGAGTTCGAGCTGGCCGCGGTCTTCCGCGACCGGCTCGACGAGATGCGCCTCATGGAAGGAAAGGAGTCGCCGCGTGAAGCTGGACGCGATCGTGCTCCCGCTCGTCCGGCTCGCCCTCACCGAGGATCTCGGGGGCGGGGACGTGACGACGGACGCCGTCGTTGACCCCGACGCCCCCGCCGTCGCCCACATCGAGGCGCGCGCGGAGGGGGTCTTGGCGGGGAGTCTCGCCGCGACGCT
>DATIQI010000105.1:0-3178 GCA_035470985.1 Acidobacteriota bacterium | reverse complement strand
AGAGGGTGCCCGTGACGACGGTGCCGATCCCCTCGATGGAGAAGACGCGGTCCACCGGAAGGCGCGCGGGACCCGAGGCGCCGCGCTCCGGAAGCGCCGCGACCACGCGATCGAGCGCGGCCAGGAGATCGGGGATTCCCTCGCCCGTGGTCGAGGAGACGGGGACGATCGGCGCGTCGCGGAGCGGCGTGCCGCCGAGGAGCGCGGCGACGTCCGCGCGCGCGGCGTCGAGGAGATCGGGCCCGGCGAGATCGCGCTTCGTGAGGGCGACGACGCCGTGGCGCACGTCGAGGAGATCCACGATGGCGAAGTGCTCGCGCGTCTGGGGCATGACCCCCTCGTCCGCGGCGACCACGAGGAGGACGACGTCGATCCCGGTCGCGCCGGCCAGCATGTTCTTCACGAAGCGCTCGTGCCCGGGGACGTCCACGATGGCCACGCGGCGGCCGGAGGGGAGCGCGAGGTGGGCGAAGCCGAGGTCGATGGAGATGCCGCGCTCCTTCTCCTCCTTCAGCCGGTCGGTGTCGATGCCGGTGAGGCGGCGGACGAGCGCGGTCTTGCCGTGATCGATGTGCCCCGCGGTGCCGACGACGACGGGGCGCATGGGCGGTGCGGCGTCCCTCCTAGGGACGGACGCGGCGCACGCTGGCGCCGAGCGCGGCGAGCTTCGCCTCGAGCCGCTCGTAGCCGCGGTCGAGGTGATAGACCCGCGAGACGCGCGTTTCGCCGCCGGCCACGAGCCCCGCGAGAATCAGTGCGGCGGAGGCGCGCAGATCGGTGGCCATGACGGGCGCGCCGCTGAGCGACGAGACGCCTTGGATGAACGCGGTGTTCCCCTCGACGCGGATGTCGGCGCCGAGGCGCTGCAGCTCCGCGACGTGCGTGAAGCGGTCGTGGTAGATCGTGTCGACGATGGTGCTGGCGCCGTCGGCCACGGAGAGGAGCGCCATGAACTGGGCCTGCATGTCGGTCGGGAAGCCAGGGTAGGGCTGCGTGGTGACGTTCACGGGGAGCGGGCGCCGCGGCGCGCGCAGGCGCACCGAGCGCTCCGAGCGCTCGACGGACGCGCCGGTGGCCTCGAACTTCGTCAGCACCGCGCCGAGGTGCGCGGGATCGACGTCGGTCACCTCCACGTCGCCGCCCGTGACGGCGGCCGCCGCGAGGAGGGTGCCCGCCTCGATGCGATCGGGGATCATCGGGGCGTCGGCCGGATGGAGCTCGGGCACGCCGGTCACGACGAGGCGCTGCGTTCCGATTCCGTCGATCTTCGCGCCCATGGCGACGAGGTAGTTCGCGAGCGCCTCGATCTCGGGCTCGCACGCGGCGTTCTCGATCGTGGTCGTGCCCGCCGCGGTCGCCGCGGCCATCAGGATGTTCCCCGTGGCGCCGACGCTGGAGATGTCGAAGGAGATGGTTCCGCCGCGGAGCCCGTCGGGCGCGTGCGCGACGATGTAGCCGTGCTCGATCTCGACGCGCGCGCCGAGCGCTTCCATGCCCTTGATGTGGAGATCCACGGGACGCGGTCCCCAGGCGCAGCCGCCCGGGAGCGAGACGCGCGCCTCGCCGTACCGCGCGAGGAGCGGGCCCAACACGTAGATGGAGGCGCGCATGGTCTTCACCAGCTCGTACGGCGCTTCGGCGTTCTGCTGCCGGCTGGTGTCCACGAGGAGCGTGTGGGGGTCGGTGCGCTGGCTCGTGACGCCGAAGCGCCCGAGCATCTTCACCATGGTGGAGACGTCCATCAGGTTCGGAACGTTCGTGAGCCGCGTCTGGCCGTCCGCGAGGAGGAGGGCCGCGAGAACCGGGAGCGTGGCGTTCTTGGAGCCGCCGCACGCGACGCTCCCGACGAGATCACGCCCACCCTGGATCCAGATTTCATCCATCGACTTCGGCGCCTCGGACTGCCTCCGCTCGCCCTGTCTGCGATCGACTCCGATCTCCGGCTTCATGCCACCCCGCCTCTCCAGGTTCCGACGACGACACGTGGCCGGCCCGCGAGATCGGCGACGACGCGCGGCGACTCGAGGCCCGGCCCTGACAACGCCAGAATAGCATCGGCCTGATCTTCACCGATCTCCAGCGCCAGCACACCCCCGATCGCCAAAAGCCGCGGCAGGAGCCGGCTTATGGCCCGGTAGGCGCCGAGTCCGTCGGGCCCTCCGTCGAGGGCGCCCGGGGGATCGTGGTCGCGGACTTCCGGCATCAGCCCGCCGCAGTCTCGCGTGGGGATGTAGGGCGGATTCGAGACGACGAGATGGTAGGGGCCGTCGGCCCAGCGGCCCGGGAGGCCGTCCTCGGCGGGCTCCGGGGGGGCGGCAAAATCGCCCGCCTCCACGCGAAGGCGCGCCGCGAGGCCGTTTCGAGCCGCGTTCCGGGTCGCCAGGGCGACGGCGGCGGCCGAGCGGTCGAGGGCGACGCCCGTCCAGCGCGGGAGCCCGTGGAGCAGGGCCACGGCCACGGCGCCCGTTCCGGTTCCCAGATCGAGGAGCCGCCCTCCTTCGACGCTCCCGGCGGCGATCCCCGCCGGCAGCCCGCGCGGGAGCCCCGCCGCGGCGACCGCCTCCAGGGCGGCCTCCACCAGCGTCTCGGTCTCGGGGCGCGGAATGAAGACGCCGGGCTCCACGTCGAGCGTCACGTCGTGGAAATCGACCTCTCCGAGCAGGTGCTGGAGCGGCACGTGGCGCTCCCGGCGCGTCGCCAGCGCGTCGAGCGCGCGGGCCTCCTCCGGATGGACGGCCGCGTCGGGCTCGCACCAGAAGGCGGCGCGGGAGAGACCGAGGCCGTGGAGGAGGATCGCCTCGGCCTCGGACGCCGCGGTCGCGATGCCCGCCCGCTCGAAGCTCAATTTCCCGACGAACTACAGCTTCGCGCTTAGCATTGACCCTGACTTCACCGTCTATATTGCGAACGCGAACATCCCGCCGGAGAAGCTCGACCAGGTGAGTGGCGGCCGGTTGCGCTGGGTCAGCGAGTTCACCGGACCGCTCAGCTCGACGAACATTCTTTACCCCGACAACAACTTTTACACGTTCAACATTGGCTTGGTGCTCAGCAAGGATTTGGATTCGGACGGTGATGGAATTGTGAATGCCGATGATTGCACGCCGATTGCGGTTCCGGGAATCGACACGTCCCTGCCGTGTCCGAGCCCCGCTCTGGCGCGGTCCCTGGCGCTTTC
>DATIQI010000104.1:0-2155 GCA_035470985.1 Acidobacteriota bacterium | reverse complement strand
GTCTTCGTGAAAATTTCGCGCTGCCGGAAGCTCAGCGGCGCTCCGTGTTTGGCGGCGACGGTGCCACCATCCTGATTCCGCCGGATGCCGTGTTCCGTGCCAGCCGCGCCCTGCAAGCCTCGGGACGCCCCGTGGCGGCGGCGCTCGGCGCCGTTCTCTTCGCGCTCCATCCGGCGCATCCCGAGAGCGTCGCGTTCATCTCGGGGCGGACCGACGTCCTGAGCGCGCTCTTCCTCTTCGCGTCGCTCTGGGCGGCCGTCCGCTTCGGCCCCGAGATTCGCGATCCGCTTCGGAAGCTCCTCCCCGCGGCGATCCTCCTCCTTCCAGGATTGCTGGCGAAGGAGGTCGCGCTCTTCGGCGTGCCGGTCGCCGTCCTCGCGCTCTGGGTCCGCGACCGGCGCCTTTCGCCCGGCGATCTCGCGCGGGCCGCCGTCCCGATCGTCGCGGTCTCGGTCCTCTACCTCGCGGTCCGCTTCGCGGTGCTCGGACCGAACCCGATCCCCGCCGTCACGCCCGTCGCGGGGACGGTGCCGCAGATCCTGACGAGCGTGGCCGTGGTCGCGCGCTATCTCCCCCTTCTCTTCGTGCCGATCCGGCTCTCGGCGCGCCACGAGATCGTGGAGGTCCACGCGCCCGACCTCGTCTTCATGGCGGGGCTCCTCGTGATCGCCGCGATGGCCGCGGGGCTCTGGATGCTCGTGCGCCGGCGGTCGGCGTGGTCGGTGCCGCTCGCGCTCTTCGCCACGACGCTCCTTCCCGTCTGCTACGTGCGGCTTCTCTCCGGCGCCATCGTGGCCGAGCGCTTCCTCTTCGTGCCGAGCGGCGCCATCGCCCTCGCGGCGGCGTTGATCCCGGCGATCGCGGTGGGCCGCGGCGCGGGCGGCGCGGGTGGCGCGGGTGGCGCGTCCGCGAAGGGGAAGCGCGCGCGCGCCGACGAGCGTCGCGAGACCTCCGACGCGGGCGCGGCCTTCCTCTTCCTCGGCTCCGCCGTCGCGCTCTGGCTCGCGCTCCTCCTCTGGCCGCGCGTCTCGGTCTGGAAGAACGAGGGGACCCTCTTCGGCTCGATGCTTCGCGATTCGCCGGCCTCGCCTCACGTCCACGCCATCGTCGGGGGCTGGTACTACCGGCAGCGCGACCTGGAGCGGTCGGCCTACCACTTCCGCCAGGCGATCCGCTACGCGCCGGAGCGGACGGGCGAGCTGCTCCTCAATCTCGGCGCCGCGGAGGACGAGATGGGCCAGGTCGACTCGGCGTTCGTCCACATTCGCGCCCTGACCGCGATCCGCCCCGACTACGGGCCGGCCTGGTACGCGCTCGGAAATCTCCATGTTCGCGTGGACCAGCCCGACTCCGCGATCGCGGCCTACCGAACCGCGCTCCGCTTCATGCCGGCGCTCGCGCAGGCCGAGAACAACATGGGCGCGGTCTACGAGCGGATGGGGCGGCACGACGAGGCGCTCGCGGCCTACCGCCGCGCGCTGGCGGCGCTCCCGGGCTACCGCGAGGCGACGAACAATCTCACGCGGCTGAGCGCCGAGTTGGGCCTTCCGCCCCCCTCGCTTCCGGCGCCCGCGGACTCGGCGCGCTGAGGCGCCGCGCGCGATGACTGCGACCTCACTCCGCGACGCGCTCGCCTCGCTCGAAGGGCGGCGCCTGACGGGCGTCGTGCCGCTCGGCCCGAAGACGATGGCGATCGCCTTCGACGGCAAGCCGCGGGCGTTCCTCTGGATCCGCCTCGAGCCGAAGCGCGCGTCGCTCGCTCTGGACGAGCGGCTTCCGATCTCGCCCGATCCGCGCGGGACTCCCTTCGGCGGACTGGAGCGTCCCCTGCGCGGCCTCGAGGTTCGCTCGCTCGACGGCGCGGAGGGGCCGGAGGGATTCCTGACGTTCTCGCTGAGCGATCCGGCGCTCGCCGAATCGGAAGGGACGCCGGCGGCGGAGACGCACCGACTCTCGCTCTCGGCGGAGGGTCCTCGGATCTCCTTCGCGCTTCGGATCGCGGAGGGCGACCGGGTTCTCTGGGCGCTCGATCGGAAGGAAGAAGCCGCGGCCGACGCCGAGGGGGCCGGAGCCGAACCGGCGGGCCCGCCGCCGGCGGTCCCCGCGCCGCTGGCGGCTCCCGCGGCGCAGTCGGCGCCCGTGGCGCCGCCGCCAC
>DATIQI010000103.1:0-5672 GCA_035470985.1 Acidobacteriota bacterium | reverse complement strand
GCGCTCGCCGAGGGCGCGCCCGCCGCGCACGATCCGGGCGCGGCCGCGCGGATGGCACCGTCGCGCGCGCTCGTCGAGTCGCTGGCCCACGGAGTGGGCGCCGTCTACGGCGTGAACACCGGATTCGGCGCGCTGAAGTCGGTCCGGATCGCGGACGCGGACCTGAACGACCTGCAGGTGAATCTCCTCCGGAGTCACGCGGCGGGCGCCGGTCCCGAGCTGGAGCCGGCCGTCGTGCGTCTCATGCTGGCGCTTCGCGCGCACTCGCTCGCGCTCGGGGCGAGCGGCGTCCGTCCCGCGCTGGTCGAGCGGCTGCTGGAGCTTCGCGCCCGCGACATCCTTCCGGTCGTGCCGAGCACGGGCTCGCTCGGCGCGAGCGGGGACCTGATCCCGCTCGCCCACCTCGCACTCGCCGTCATTGGGGAGGGCGAGTCGCGGCGCGCGGGCCGCGCGGCGGCGACCGGGGACCACCTCCGCGACGCGGGGCTTCCTCCGTTCGCGCTCGGCGCGAAGGAAGGGCTCGCGCTCATCAACGGAACGCAGGCCGCGACCGCCGTCGGGGTCCTCGCCCTGGCCGAAGCGATGGACGTGATGCGCGCGGCGCACGCCGCCTGCGCGCTCTCGGTCGAGGCGATGCGGGCGAGCGCCATGCCGTTCGATCCCCGCGTCCACGCGCTCCGCCCCCACGCCGGGCAGACCGCCTCCGCCGCCGCGGTCCGCGCGCTCCTCCGGGGGAGTGGGGTCGTCGCCTCCCACGCGTCGTGCGATCGCGTGCAGGATCCCTACTCGTTCCGCTGCGCGCCCCAGGTGCTCGGCGCGTCGATCGACGCGCTCGACTTCGCGCGCGCGCGCCTCGTGACCGAGATGAACAGCGTGACCGACAATCCGCTCTGCTTCGCGGCCGAGGAGGAGATCGTCTCGGCGGGGAACTTCCACGGGCAGCCGGTCGCCCTGGCGCTCGACTTCCTGGCGATCGGGATGGCCGAGGTCGGCTCCATCGCCGAGCGCCGCACGTATCTCCTGCTCGACGCGGCGAAGAGCGGGCTGCCCCCCTTTCTCGCGAAGAACCCCGGCCTCGAGTCGGGGCTCATGATCGTCCAGTACCTCCAGGCCGCGCTCGTGGCCGAGAACAAGGCGCTCGCGCACCCCGCCTCCGTCGACTCGATTCCCTCCTCGGCGGGGCAGGAGGACCACGTGAGCCTCGCCATGCACGCGGCGACGAAGGCGCTCGCCCTGGTCCGAAACGTCCGCCGCGTGGTGGCCGCCGAGCTTCTCTGCGCCGCCCAAGGGATCGAGTCGCTCCGGCCGCTTCGATCGAGCGAGGCGCTGGAAGCGCTCCACGAGGGCGTGCGCGCGCTCGTGCCGCCGCTCGATGGCGACCGCCGCCTCGATCTCGACCTGGAACGCCTCGACGCGTGGATCGAAAGCGGCGCGGCCGCCGCCGCCGCCGGCGTGGCGCCGTTCTAGACGAAAGGAGTCCGACGATGTCCCGCACCGATACCGTCCCCGCGCCCCTGAGGGGAACGCCGCCCGCCGAGCCGGTCCGCGCGCCGCGCGGCGCGCAGCGCTCGTGCAAGGGATGGCACCAGGAAGGCGCGCTGCGGATGCTGATGAACAATCTCGACCCCGAGGTGGCCGAGCGACCCCAAGATCTCGTGGTCTACGGCGGCACCGGACGCGCCGCCCGCTCCTGGCCCGACTTCCACGCCATCGTCGCGCAGCTCCGCGCGCTCGAGAACGACCAGACGCTCCTCGTCCAGTCGGGGCGCCCCGTCGGCGTGGTGACGACGCATCCCGAGGCGCCGCGCGTCCTGATCGCGAACTCGCTCCTCGTGCCGCACTGGGCGACGTGGGACGAATTCCGCGCCCTGGAGGCGAAGGGGCTCACCATGTACGGCCAGATGACGGCCGGATCGTGGATCTACATCGGGACGCAGGGAATCCTCCAGGGCACCTACGAGACCTTCGCGGAGGCCGGCCGCCGCCACGGCGGCGGGAGCCTGAAGGGGAGGTGGGTCCTCACCGCGGGCCTCGGCGGCATGGGCGGCGCGCAGCCGCTGGCCGTCACCATGAACGAAGGCGTCTGCCTCGCGGTCGAGGTGGACGCGCACCGCGTGGAACGCCGGCTCGAGACGCGCTACGTGGACCGGAAGACGGACTCGCTCGACGAGGCGCTCCGCTGGGTGGAGGAGGCGACGCGGCGCGGGGAAGCGCGCTCCATCGGGCTCGTCGGAAACGCGGCCGACGTGCTCCCCGAGTTGGTCCGGCGCGGCGTCCGTCCCGACTTCGTCACGGATCAGACGTCGGCGCACGACGAGCTGAACGGGTACGTCCCGGGCGGGATGTCGTACGAGGACGCGCTCCGCCTCCGGACGGAGGACCCGAAGTCGTACATCGCGCGATCGGTCGAGTCGATGGGCCGGCACGTTCGGGCCATGCGCGCGTTCCAGGACCAGGGCTCCGTGACGTTCGATTACGGCAACAACATCCGCGCGCAGGCCGTGAAGGCCGGCGTGGCCGACGCGTTCCGGATCCCCGGCTTCGTCCCCGAGTTCATCCGACCCCTCTTCTGCGAGGGGAAGGGCCCGTTCCGCTGGGCCGCGCTCTCCGGGAATCCGCGCGACATCGCGGTCACCGACCGCGCCGTCCTGGATCTCTTCCCTGAGAACGAGTCGCTCCGCCGCTGGATTCGGCTCGCCTCGGAGCGCGTCGCGTTCCAGGGGCTGCCGGCCCGGATCTGCTGGCTCGGGATGGGCGAGCGGGCGCGCTTCGGAGAGGTCCTGAACCGGCTGGTCGAGCGCGGCGAGGTGGACGCGCCCATCGTGATCGGCCGCGACCACCTCGATTGCGGCTCGGTCGCCTCGCCCTACCGCGAGACCGAGGGGATGAAGGACGGGAGCGACGCGATCGCCGACTGGCCGATCCTGAACGCGCTGGTGAACGCGTCGTCGGGAGCCTCCTGGGTCTCGGTCCACCACGGCGGCGGCGTCGGGATCGGGAACTCGATCCACGCGGGCGTCGTCATGGTGGCGGACGGAACGCCGTCGGGTCTCGCCCGAGCCCGGCGCGTCCTCACGAACGACCCCGCCATGGGGATCTTCCGGCACGCCGACGCCGGATATCCCGACGCGGCCGCGAACGCGCGCCGCCACGGGCTCACGATTCCGCGCGCGGGCGAATGAGCGCCCTTCCCACCGGCGGCCGCGCCGACCTCCTCGTGGTCGGCGCGGCCGAGCTCCTGACGGCGCCCGCGACGCCGGGCGGCGCGCCCCTCCTCGGGCCCGCGCTCGACCGTCCGCTCCTCCTGCGCGACGCTTCCGTCGCCTGCGTGGAGGGGCGCGTCGCGGCGGTCGGCCCGACCGCGGAGGTCCTGGCGGCGTACCCCGAGGCGCGCGCGTCGCGCGTCGTCGACGCGCGGGGCCTCCTCGTCGCGCCGGGATTCGTCGACGCGCACACGCATCTCCCCTTCGCGGGAACGCGCGAGATGGAGTTCGACGCGCGGGCGCGCGGCGAGACGTACGCCTCGATCGCCGCGAAGGGAGGGGGAATCGCCTCCAGCCGGCGCGCGCTCCTCGAGACGACCGAGGAGGATCTCGCGGCGCTGGTCGCGTCGCGGCTCCGCGCGCTCCTCGCGCAGGGCGTGACGACGGTGGAGGCGAAGAGCGGCTACGGCCTCGTCTGGGCGGAGGAGCGGAAACAGCTCCGCGCGCTCGCCGCCGCGGCCGCGTCGTCGCCCATCGAGATCGTCCCGACGTTCCTCGCGGCCCACGCGCTCCCCGAGGAGTTCCGGGATCGCCGGGACGCCTACGTCGCCTCGGTGATCGAGGAGGCGATCCCGGCCGTCGCGGGGGAGGGCCTGGCCCGCTTCTGCGACGCCTGGTGCGACCAGGGGGCCTTCACGGCGGAAGAGTCGCGCCGGATCCTCGAGGCGGGGAAGCGGCACGGCCTTCGCCCCAAGCTCCACGCCGACGAGCTGGGCGACGCCGGCGCGGCGCGGCTCGCGGCCGACGTCGGAGCGGTCTCCGCCGATCACCTCCTCTTCGCGTCGGAGGAGGGGCTCGCGGCGATGGCCGCGGCGGGCGTGGTGGCGGTCCTCCTCCCGGGCACGGCGTTCACCCTGGGGCTCCCGTACGCCCCCGCGCGCCGGATGGTGGAGCGCGGCGTGGCGGTGGCGGTGGCGACCGACTGGAATCCGGGGAGCACCATGTCCTCGTCCGTCGCCCTCGCCATGACGATGGCCGTCACGCAGATGAAGCTGACCCCGGCCGAGGCCTGGATGGCCGTCACCGCGAACGCGGCGGCGGCGCTCGGAGCGGGCGACCGGATTGGCCGGATCCAGCCAGGCTACAGGGCCGACCTGACCCTCTTCGACGCGGGGGACCACCGCCACGTCGCCTACCACTACGGGCACGATCACGTCCGCCTGGTCGTCCAGTCGGGGCATCCGGCGCACGAGCGCGTCGATGCTTCGCGTTGTTTCTGATTGTTCACCTCTAATCTTATGATCTACGGCTACTTATATGGGGCGTCCACCGCCCCGAATCGATGGACCCGGACCGGGGAGAACTGCTCATGGCGGAGCTGATCGAGTGCGTTCCCAACTTCAGCGAGGGGAGAAATAAGTCTGTAGTTACGTCCATTGCTGCCGAAATTTCGCGTGATCGCTCGATCCGATTGCTCGATCAGGAGATGAACGCGGATCACAACCGTTCCGTGGTCACCTTCGTGGGGGAGCCGGAGGCGGTTCTGGAGGCCGCCGTGAGGGCGGTTCGAAAGGCCGCCGAGCTGATCGATTTGAGGAAGCACCAGGGGGAGCACCCCAGGATGGGGGCCACCGACGTGCTTCCGTTCGTTCCGGTCGGATCCTCGAAGCTCGACCGCTGCATCGAGCTGGCGCGCCGCGCCGGGGAGCGGATCGGAGCGGAGCTCGGCATCCCGGTCTACCTGTACGAGGCCGCGGCGACCCGGCCGTCGCGCCAGAATCTGGCGGACGTCCGGCGCGGCGAGTTCGAGGGGATCGCGAAGGAGCTGGGGACGAACCCGGACCGCGCGCCCGATTTCGGGCCGAACGCGATCCATCCGTCCGCGGGCGCGATCGCGGTGGGGGCGCGACTCCCCCTGCTCGCGTTCAACGTGAATCTGGGCACGCGCGACGTGGAGGTGGCGAAGCGGATCGCGAAGGCGATCCGGTTCCAGACGGGCGGGCTCCGGTACGTGAAGGCGCTCGGATTCGAGCTGCACGAGCGCGGGATCGTCCAGGTCTCGATGAACCTCGTGAACACGTGGGGCACTCCGGTGCACCGCGTCTTCGCGATGATCCGCGAGGAAGCGGAGCGCTACGGCGTTCCGATCGTCGGAAGCGAGGTGGTGGGCCTGGTCTGCCAGGACGCGCTGATCGACGTGGCGGAGCACTCGCTGCGTCTGGAGAGCTTCTCCCGCGATCAGATCCTGGAAAATCGGCTCGCGCGCCATCTGGGCGCCGCCGAGCAGGCGGTGCCCGAGTTCCTGGACGAGGTGGCCTCCTCGGCGCCGACTCCCGGCGGCGGAAGCGTCGCCGCCCTGGCGGGCTCGCTCGCCGCGGCGCTCGCGACGATGGTCGCGCGCCTGACGGTCGGGAAGAAGCGCTACGCCGAGCACGACGAACGGATGCGCGCGGTGGAGCGGGACGGGGA
>DATIQI010000102.1:0-13633 GCA_035470985.1 Acidobacteriota bacterium | reverse complement strand
CCGGCGTCGATACTCCCGAGGATCTCGCTCGGGCCCGCTCCCGCTACCGGGAAGAAAAGGGGACCTCATGACCAAGTTCGTCTTCGTCACGGGCGGCGTCGTCTCGTCGCTGGGGAAGGGGATCGCGGCCTCTTCGATCGGGACCTTGTTGAAGAGCCGCGGCCTCCAGGTCTCCCTCCAGAAGCTCGACCCCTACCTGAACGTCGACCCCGGGACGATGAGCCCCTACCAGCACGGCGAGGTCTACGTCACCGACGACGGCGCCGAGACCGACCTGGACGTCGGGCACTACGAGCGCTTCCTCGGCGTCTCGATGGGGAAGGCGAACAGCGTCACGGCGGGGCAGATCTACGACGCGATCATCCAGAAGGAGCGCCGCGGCGACTATCTCGGCCGGACGGTGCAGGTGATCCCGCACGTCACGGACGAGATCAAGGCGCGCATGCTCGCTCCGACGCGCCGCCAGCGCGTGGACGTCGCGATCGTGGAGATCGGCGGGACGGTGGGCGACATCGAGAGCCTCCCGTTCCTCGAGGCCATTCGGCAAATGCGGCTGGAGTACACGCGCCTGAACACGCTCTTCGTGCACGTGACCCTGGTGCCGCACCTCGGCGCGGCGCGCGAGATCAAGACGAAGCCGACGCAGCACTCCGTGAAGGAGCTCCGCGAGATCGGCATCCAGCCCGACATCCTCCTCTGCCGGACCGAGGTCCCCCTGCCGCAGGAGGTGAAGGAGAAGATCGGGCTCTTCTGCAACGTCTCGACCGAGGCCGTGATCGAGGCGATCGACGTCCCGTCCATCTACGAGGTCCCGCTCATGTTCCACAAGGGGGGCCTCGACCAGCTCATCGTGGAGACGCTCCACATCGAGGCGGGCCCGCCCGATCTCAGGACCTGGCAGGCCTTCTCCGACCGGATGCACGCCGCGAAGGAGACCGTCACGATCGCGGTGGTCGGCAAGTACACGCAGATCCGCGACGCCTACAAGAGCATTCAAGAGGCCATCATCCACGGCGGCGTGGCGAACGGCGTGAAGGTGAAGATCGATTGGGTCGACTCCGAGCGCGTGGAGCTGGACGGCGCGGCGGCCCTCCTGAGCGGCGCGCACGGCGTTCTCGTGCCGGGCGGGTTCGGCGACCGCGGCATCGAGGGCATGGTCCAGGCGGCGGGCTTCGCGCGCGAGCGGAAGATCCCCTTCCTCGGAATCTGCCTCGGCATGCAGTGCGCCGTCATCGAGTACGCGCGCGACGTGGCGAGCCTCGCGGGCGCCGACTCGGCCGAGTTCGACGCGGAGACGCCCCACCCGGTCATCCATCTCCTCCCCGAGCAGCACGGCGTGGAGCAGAAGGGGGGCACGATGCGGCTCGGCTCGTATCCTTGCGCCGTCTCCGCCGACAGCCACGCGCGGGAAGCGTACGGCGCCGCGACGATCGCGGAGCGCCACCGCCACCGCTACGAGTTCAACAACGACTACCGCCAGCGGCTCGAGACGGCCGGCCTTCGCGTCACCGGGCTCTACCCGGAGAAGTCACTGGTCGAGATCGTGGAGATTCCGGACCACCCCTGGTTCGTCGGCGTGCAGTTCCACCCCGAGCTCCGCTCGCGTCCCTCCGATCCGCATCCGCTCTTCCGCGGCTTCGTGCGCGCGGCGAACGAGGAGCGGGCCCGGCGCGAGGGGGGCGCACCGCCCGCCTCGCCGGAGCGGACCGCCGGCGTGAGCCGTGGCTAGCGGAGCGAGGCCGATGAAGCGCGACTTCGCTCCCGTGGCGGTCGGCGCGGCGCGGTTCGGACCGGAGCGGCTCTCCTTCATCGCCGGGCCCTGCGTCCTGGAGGACGAAGGGATGGCCGCCGAGACCGCGCGCGAGCTGAAGCGCGTGGCCGCGCTCCTCGGGATCCCGTTCGTCTTCAAGGCCTCCTACTCGAAGGCGAACCGCTCGTCCTCGTCGTCCTACCGGGGCCCCGGCCTCGAGTCGGGGATCGCGTCCCTGGTCCGCATTCGCGAGAGTGTCGGCGTCCCCGTGACGAGCGACATCCACGAGACGGGCGAAGTCGCGGCCGCCGCCGCGCTCGATCTCCTCCAGATCCCCGCCTTTCTCTGCCGCCAGACGGCCCTCATCGAGGCCGCCGCCGCGACGGGGAAGCCGGTCCACATCAAGAAGGGTCAGTTCGTGGCGCCCGCGGCGATGGAGCACGCGGTGGAGAAGGCGCGCCGCGCGGGAGCCTCCGGCGTCGTCGTGACCGAGCGGGGCACGACGTTCGGCCACGGCGACCTCGTGGTGGACTACCGGGGCATCGCGGTGATGGCCGGCTTCGGCTGTCCCGTCTTCTTCGACGCGACCCACTCGGTGCAGCGTCCCGGCGGCCGGGAGACGGCCGGGGAGCGCGACTACATCCCGCTCCTCGCCCGTGCCGCGGTCGCGGCGGGCGTGGACGGCATCTTCCTGGAAGCGCACCCCGACCCGGCCCGGGCGAAGTCGGACCGGGAGAGCCAGTGGCCCCTCGGCGACGTGGAGCCGCTCCTCCGGTCCCTGATGAAGATCCGCGAGGCGCTGGCCGATACGGTCGGGACGGAGGTGGAGCGAACGTGACCCGCGAGACGCCTCCTGCCGCGAACCCGCCGCTCCCGCCGAAGGGGGCCCGGCCGAAGCCGAGCCCCGGCTCGGTGCTGGAGTGGGGCCTGGAGGTCCTGCGCCTCGAGGGGGACGCGCTCCAGGATCTCAAATCGCGCATCAACAGCGATTTCGAGCGCGCGGTTCAGGTGTTGGCCGAGGTCGAGGGGCAGGTCCTCACCAGCGGCGTCGGCAAGTCGGGGCTGGTCGCGAAGAAGATCTCCGCGACACTCACCAGCACGGGAACGCCCTCCATGTTCGTCCATCCGGTCGACGCGGCGCACGGGGATCTCGGGATCGTCTCCCCCCGGGACGCGGCGATCCTCCTTTCGAAAAGCGGCGAGACGGTGGAGCTGCTGGAGCTCCTCCCCGCCTTCCAGCGGCGCGGCGTTCCCGTCATCGCCATGACGTGCGCGGCCGGATCGTCGCTGGCGCGGGAAGCGACGGTGGCGATCGACCTGGGCCACCCCCGGGAAGCCTGCCCCGACGACCTCGTGCCGACGTCGAGCACCACGGTCGCGCTCGCGATGGGGGACGCCCTCGCCATCGCGCTCATGAGGATGAAGGGCTTCTCGCGGGACGACTTCGCCGTCCTCCATCCGGGCGGCGTGCTCGGACGGATGGCCACGCTCCGCGTGCGGGACCGGATGCGACGCGGGGACGAGCTTCCGGTGGTGGCCGACACCGTCACGGTCCATGAAGCCCTCCTGGAAATCCTCCGCAAGCGGATCGGAATGACGACGATCGTCGATGCGGAAGGCCGGCTCCGCGGCGTCCTGACGGACGGCGATCTGAAGCGGATCCTGCTCGGCGGCGCGTTCGACGCGGGCGCGCCCGTCGCCGCGGTCATGTCGCGGACGCCGAAGACGATCGACGCGGACGCGCTCATCGCGAACGCCGTTCGGAGGATGGAGGAGAATTCCGGAGGCGCCATCACCGCGCTCGTCGTCGTCGACGGCGAGGGACGACCCGCCGGCGTGATCCACCTGCACGACTGCCTCGGCGTTCGCCCTCGGTAAGGTCATGCGCCATCGTTGGTTTGACCCACGAGAATCGGGTCTGGTAGATTTCGGTCGTGCCGCGCGCTCCCATTCGGCACGACTCGTGCTGGCGGGCGCCGTCGTCGTGGCGGGCCTGGCGCTCGTGTCGGGATGCCAGGGCGGCCGGTCGCCGGTCGCCACGTCGGAGGGGAAGCGGCTCCCCGACCAGGAAGCGCGCGACTTCACGCTCACGGAGAGCGCGGCCGGGAAGAAGAACTGGACGCTCCGCGCCGACTACGCGGCCATGTACAACCGCGAGCACCTGGTGGACGCGACGAGGGTGCACATCGACTTCTTCGACGAGGAGGGGGCCCAGACCTCCACCCTCGTGGCGGATCGCGGCGAGGTCGATCAGAGGACGAACGACCTGCGGGCGTACGGGAACGTGCGCATCCACACGAACGACGGGGTCCAGATGGAGACCGATTCGCTCCGGTTCCTGAACCAGGCGGGCCGGATCGTCTCCGACGGATTCGTCCGCGTGACGCGGCGCGGCGACGTCCTGACCGGGTACGGGTTCGAGAGCGACGCCACGCTGGAGCACTTCCGCCTCAGGCGGGAGGTCCGCGCCGAGGTGCGGGGCGCGGAGGGCGTGGACGGGATCGCTCCGTGACGGAAGCCGGGGGGCTGGTCGCCCGCGACCTGGAGCGCTTCTACGGCCAGTGGAAGGTCGTGGACGGCGTGACGGTCGAGGTGCGCCGGGGCGAGGTGATCGGGCTCCTCGGACCGAACGGCGCGGGCAAGACGACGACCTTCTATCTGATCGTCGGCCTCCTGCGGGCCGACGGCGGCGCCATCACGGTGGACGGGCGCGACATCACGCGCATGCCGATGCACCGGCGCGCGCGTCTCGGCATCGGATACCTGCAGCAGGAGCCCTCGATCTTCCGGAGGCTCACGGTGCGGGAGAACATCTTGGCGATCCTGGAAACGCTGCCGATGAAGTCCTCGGAGCGCTCGAAGCGCCTCGACCAGTTGCTGGAGGAACTGAACATCACCCATTTGGCCGACCGGAAGGGCTACCATCTCTCCGGGGGCGAACGCCGGCGCGTCGAGATCACGCGAGCCCTGGTGACGCAGCCGGGCTACCTGCTCCTCGACGAACCGTTCGTCGGCATCGATCCGATCGCGGTGGCCGAAATCCAGGACATCGTCGGCCGCTTGAAGGCGAAAGGACTGGGCATCCTGATCACCGATCACAACGTGCGCGAGACCCTGAGCACCACCGACCGGGCGTACATCATGTTCGAGGGGCGCATCTTGCTCCAGGGCACGAGCCAGGAGCTCGCGCAGGACCCGGTGGCGCGTCAGATCTACCTGGGCGAACGCTTCCGACTCGACTGAGGACCTGACGGCATGGACATGAAGTACGGGCTCCATCAGACGCAACGACAGCAGCTGATCATCACGCAGCGGCTGCAGCAGGCGCTGAAACTGCTGCAGATGCCGACGCTCGAGCTGCAGCAGGCGCTGAAGGCCGAGCTGATGGCGAATCCCATGCTGGAGGAGGTCGACGAGATCGACGACGAGCGGGAAACGGCCGAGGCGAAGGAGGAGGCCGGAGAGGCCGAACCGACGCCGGAGGTCCAGGAGCCCGCCGCGAAGGAGAAGGCGGAGGAGCAGGAGGTGAACTGGGACGACTACTGGCCCGACACCTTCGACGGTCCGACCACGCCGCGCACCGACGACCCCGACGCCGAGTTCTACGAGCGCGTGCCCGTCACCGTGAAGAGCCTCGGCGACCATCTGGCCGAGCAGCTCCGCCTGGGCGAGCGGACCGAGGAGGAGCTGGCGATCGGCGAGTACCTCATCGGCTCCATCGACGAGAATGGCTTCCTCCAGACCTCCGTGGACGAGGTGGCGGAGGCGATGGGCGTCGCGCCCGAGCGGGTGGAGGAAGTGCTCGCCCTGGTGCAGACCTTCGATCCTCCCGGCGTCGGAGCGCGAAACCTCCAGGAATGCCTCTGGCTCCAGCTGGTCCAGCGGAAGGAGCAGGATTCGCTCTCCGGCCGCATCGTGCAGGACCAGTTCGATCACTTCGTGAACCGCCGCTTCGGCGAGATCGCCCGCCACTTCAAGGTCACCGTGGAGGCCGTGCAGGCCGCGGGCGACCTGATCGCCACGCTCGACCCCCGGCCGGGCCAGGCGATCGCGGTCGAGGAGACGCGCTACGTCGTGCCCGACCTGGTCGTCGAGCGCGTCGGGGAGGACTACGTCGTCACGCTGAACGACCGGAACGTCCCGCGGCTGCGCATCTCCAGCGCGTACGCCGGCGCCATGCGGAAGGATTCGGGGAACGAGGAGGCGCGCGCCTTCATCAAGGACAAGCTGAGCGCGGCGAAGTGGCTCATCGGCACCATCGAGCAGCGGCGGAAGACGATGGTGAAGGTGATGCGGCGGATCGTGGAGGAGCAGCGCGACTTCTTCGACCGCGGCGTGGAGGGTCTGAAGCCGCTCACGCTCCAGCAGATCGCGAATCACATCGGCATGCACGAATCGACCGTCAGCCGCGTCACGACCCAGAAGTACGTCCAGACGCCCCGCGGCGTGTTCGAGCTGAAGTACTTCTTCTCGAGCGGCCTCCACACCGAGGACGGGGACGACGTCTCGGCGAAGGTCGCGAAGGAGAAGATCCTCGCGCTGGTGAACGACGAGGACAAGCGCGACCCGCTGAGCGATCAGCGGATCGCGGAGCTCTTGAAGGAGCAGGGACTGAAGATCGCGCGGCGCACGGTGGCCAAGTACCGGGAGGCTCTGCGGATCCTCCCGGCGCGCTCCCGGCGCCGCTACGCCTAGAGCCCTCGGGCGGGGAGGAACGATGGAATTGACGATCAAGGGGCGGCACTGGTCGCCCAGCACGGCCTTCCGGACCTTCGCCGTGGAGCGGGTCCGGAAACTGGCGCGGTTCTATCCGAGCCTGATCCGCGCGGAGCTGACCGTGACGCGCGAGGGCTACCGGCACCACGCGGAGCTTCGCCTGCACGGCAACGGCGTGGACCTCCTCACGAAGGGGGAGGACACCGATCCGCGCGCCGCCGTCGACGTCGTCGTCGACAAGTCGGAGCGCGCGCTCGAGCGCCACAAGGACCGGATGAAGGACCGGAAGAAGCGGGCGGGCGCCCGGGGTCCGGTGATGCCCGCCAACTTCGAGGAGCTGGCGCCGCTGCCGAAGACGCGCGCCTCGGTTCGCGTCGTGCGCGAGCGGGCGAAGCGGCCCGCCATGTCGGCGGACCAGGCGGCCAAGCGGCTGCTGAAGGGTACGAAGCCCTTCCTGATCTTCACGGAGCCCGATGGCGCCGTCCGCGTCGCCTATCGGCGCGGCGATCGAGAGGTCGGAGTCCTTGAGCTCGACTAAGGCGGCGACGCTCTCGGTCGAACAGCTCTACGAGCAGCAGCGCGAGCAGCTCTCGCTCGAGCTCCTGTCGTCGGGACTCGCCTCGAGGGTGCCGGTCACCGTCAGCGACATCCACCGGCCGGGGATGGCGCTCATGGGCTTCACGGAGAACTTCCTGGCCGACCGGATCCAGATCTTCGGCCGCACCGAGATCGCCTACCTGGCGACGCTCGGCGACAAGGAGCGCGACGCCGCGATCGAGCGCTTCTTCCGGTTCGAGGTCCCCTGCATCATCGTGGCGAAGGGACTGGAGGTCCCGCCGGGGCTCCTCGATCGGGCGAACGCGCGCACCATCCCGGTGCTCCGCACGCCGCACGACACCACGCCCTTCATCCATCAGCTGACGGCCTACCTGGACTACGTCTTCGCCCCCTCGGTCACGTGCCACGCCTCCCTGGTCGACGTCTACGGCGTCGGGCTCCTCTTCACGGGGCGGAGCGGGATCGGCAAGAGCGAGACCGCGCTCGATCTCGTCGAGCGCGGCCACCGCCTGGTGGCGGACGACGTGGTTCGGATCACGCGGCGCCACGGCGACATCCTCATCGGGGCGTGCAACGAGGTCCTGAAGCACACGATGGAGATCCGGGGACTGGGGATCATCGACGTCCAGTCGATCTTCGGCATCCGCTCGATCCGCGGGCAGAAGCGTGTGGAGGTGGAAGTGCACCTGACCGAGTGGAGCGAGGCGCGCGACTACGAGCGCGTCGGGCTCGACGACGCGACGGTGAAGCATCTCGAGGTGGAGATCCCGCTCGTCACGATCCCCATCTTCCCGGGCAAGAACATCACGGTGATCGCGGAAGTCGTCGCCCTGAACCACCTGGTGAAGGTCTACGGCTACCATCCGGCGCGGGCGCTGAACGAACGGCTCCTCGAGAACATGAGAATGAAGCTCCTCTCGAGCCCGCTCGTCCGGGACGACACGGAGTAACGGCCCCGTGCCGGCGCCTCGCCCCGCCGCGATCCTCGTGACGCACGGCGCCCTCGGCCGCGAGCTCCTCGAGACCGTGGAGCGGATCCTCGGCGCCATGGACCAGGCCCTGGTCGTGAGCAACGAGGGCCGCTCGGCCGACGGCCTCACGGAGGCGCTCGACGAGGCGATCGCCGCCCTCGCCCCCGGTCAGTCCGTCGTGATCTTCAGCGACCTCGCCGCGGGGTCGTGCGGGCTCGCCGCGCGGCGCGCCTCCGCGGACGGCCGCTCCGTCCGGCGGATCACCGGCGTGAACCTCCCGATGCTCCTGGAGTTCTTCCACTACCGAGACACCGTCCCTCTCGACGATCTCCTCCCGCGCATGGAAGCGAAGGGCCGCGCGGGGATCGTCGCCTCCTGACGTGCCGGTCCTCCTGGCGCGCGTCGACGACCGCCTGATCCACGGGCAGGTCGTCCACGGGTGGGGCGCCGGGCTCGGGGCCACGCTCTACGCCATCGTCTCGGACACGCTCCGCGACGATCCCGACCACGCGGAACTCTACCTCCTGGCCGTGCCCGACGGCGCGCGGGGCCGGGTGCTGTCGGTGGAGGAGTGCGCCTCGGACGCCGTGCGGGAGGAGCTGGAGCGCGAGCGGACGATCCTTCTCTTCGCCGACCTCGAGACGCCGCTCCGTCTCGCCGGGGCGGGCGTGCCGATCCCGGCGCTGAACGTGGGCGGGCTCCACCACGCGCCGGGACGCGTGGCGGTCCTTCCGTACGTCTTTCTCGACGCCGCCGACCGGGACCGTCTCCACGCGCTCGCCGCGGGCGGCGTTTCGATCGAGGCCCGCGACCTGCCGGGGAACCGCTCCTACTCGCTCGACGACCTCGTGGGCGCGGCGTGATCGCCGACTTCCTGCGGCTCGCCTTCCTCGGCGGGATGCTCTCCGTGGACCGCGCCGCGGGGTGGAATCTCATGTGGAGCCAGCCTCTGGTCGGCGCCTGCCTGGCGGGCGCGCTCGTCCATCCCGGGCCCGACTGGGAGCTCTGGGCGCTCCGGCTTCCGATCGCGGTCGGCGCGCTCCTGCAACTCCTCCTGACGAATCCCGCGCTCCCCGCGGCGCAGCGGCCGCACGACACCGCGACGGCCGGCCCGATCGGGGGCGCGGTGGCCGTGCTCGGCATGGCCCACCTCCACCCCGTGATCCCGTCGTCCTCGGGCGGGCTCCTCTGGGTCCTGCTCGGCGTCGCGTCGGGCCTCGGCGCGTCCGTCCTGGGGGGATGGATCCACGGGATCCATCGCCACGGCGCGCGCCTCGACGCGCGCCGCGCCGAGACGCTGGCCGCCGCGGGAAAGGTCGCCGCGATGGAGCGCGTCCATCTCGGCGCGCTCGTCCGGATCTTCACCTTGGGCGCGCTCTGGACCTGGTGCGGCGCGCTCGGATTCCTGGCCGCCGCGCTCGCGATCCTGCCGCGCGTGACCGAGTACGCGACGGCGCGGCGCATCGGATTCGTCTTCGCGGCGCTCCTCGGGGCCGCGCTCGCGGCGGCCTACGAGACGCACGTCCGCGGCGTCCGGCGCGGCTGGCGCTGGAGCGCGGCGGGGGCGGCGGCGACGGCCGCGCTCCTCGTTTCGATGGCGGGGGATGGCTCGTGACCTCCGAACTCGATCCCGCCGCCGGAGTGCCCGAGCCCGCGCCGCGCGACGTCGCGCCGCGCGACGTCGCGCCCTCCGAGCCCGCGGAGCCGAAGCCGCTTCGCGCGCGCGACTTCGGCGCGGCTTCGGCGCGCCTCCTCCATCTCCAGGCGATCCTCGCGCCCGAGCGGATGCAGGGGCCCGGGTTCGCGTTCGCGCTCGTCCCGATCCTCCGGCGCCTCTATCCCGAGAAGCCGCGCTTGGCGGAGGCGCTCGTCCGCCACTCGTCGTACGTGGCGACGCACCCGGTGCTCGCGGGCTACGTCCTGGGCGCCGCGGCGGGGCTGGAGGAGTGGCGCGCCGCGGGCGCGGCGATCGATCCCGAGCGGATCGACGCGCTGAAGCGGGCGCTCGCGAGCCCGCTCGCCGCGATGGGCGATCCCTTCTTCTGGGTGACGCTCCGCCCGTTCGCGGGACTCGTCGGCGTCCTCGGAATCGCGCTCTTCGGTCCCGCCGACCCGTCGCTCCCCGACGCGAGGGTCCTCCTCTGTCCGTTCCTCCTCCTTTTGACGTACAATGCCGTCGCGATTCCGATCCGATGGCGCAGCCTGCGCGCCGGTTACCGCGGGGCGGACCGGCCCGCGGAGATCCTGCGCGCGCTTCGTCTCACGGACGCGCGCGACGTGCTGGAGCGGGGCGGCGCGCTCCTCTACGGAGCGCTCGTGACCCTCGTCCTCGCTGCGCTCGGGACGGTGACGGGAAGGCTGGACGCGCGCGACGCGGCCGCGTTCGCGCCGCTCGGACTCGGCTTCCTCGCGGCGCGCGCGTGGCTGCGGCGGTCGCCGAGCGCGAGCGTCGAAGTCGCGCTCGCCGTCCTGGCGCTCGCCGCCGCCGTGTCGCTCGTCGTCTGATCCACGCGGAGATCCCCGGAACCCGTCCATGGTCGAACAGCAAGTCGTCATCCAGAACCGCCTCGGGCTCCACGCGAGGGCCTGCTCGGTCTTCGTGAAGGAGGCGGCGAAGTACGCCTCCCACATCACCGTCGGCCGCGACGGACTCGAAGTGAACGGCAAGAGCATCCTCGGCGTCATGATGCTGGCGGCGGAGCGGGGCGCGGAGCTCTCGTTGAAGGCCGACGGGCCGGACGAGGTCGAGGCGCTCGCGGGCCTGGCCCGCGTCATCGACGACAAGTTCGGCGAAGAATGACGACGCTCACCGGCATCGCCGCGTCCCCCGGCATCGGGATCGGTCCGATTCACGTGGTGGACCCGCAGGAGACCGAGGTCCACGACGGGGCCATCGAGCCGGAGGCCGTGGAGGCGGAACAAGCGCGCTTCCGCGAGGCGATCGCCGCCTGCCGCGAGGAAGTCCGCCGCCTGCGGGAGACGATCGCGCTCGAAACGGGGGAGGAGCACGCGCGGATCTTCGACACGCAGGTCGCCATCCTCGAGGACCCCGACGCGACCGAACAGACGCTGGCCGCCATCGCGCGCGACCGGCGGAGCGCCGCCTTCTGCTACCGGAGGATCCTGAGCGCGGTCGCGAGCCGCATCGAGGAGGCGGACGACGAGTACTACCGCGGACGCGCCCTCGACGTGCGCGACGTGAAGCGGCGCGTCCTCGCCCGCCTGAGCGGCGTCACCTCGCGAAGCCTGCGCGACCTGACGGTTCCCTCCCTCATCGTGGCGTCCGATCTGCCGCCGAGCGAGATGGCGCTCGCGCCGCGCGACAAGATCCTCGGCTTCGCGACCGACCTCGGCGGGCGCACCTCCCACACCGCCATCATGGCGCGCGCGCGCGGCATTCCCGCGGTCGTCGGGCTGAAGGACGCCACGAACGCGGCGCAGGAGGGGGCCGTGGCCCTCGTGGACGGCACCCGCGGGGTCGCGGTCTTCGATCCCGACCCGGAGACGCTGGAGGAGCATCGCCGCAAGCAGCGCCGATACCAGGAGATCGCCGCGAATCGCGCGGCCCTCCGGGATCAGCGCTGCGTCACGCGCGACGGGGTCACGATCCAGCTGGGCGCGAATCTCGAGGTGCCGGAGGAGCTCCCGGGGATCCAGGAGAACGGCGCGGACGGCATCGGGCTCTACCGGACCGAGTTCTTCTACCTCTCGCGCCAGACGATCCCGACGGAGGAGGCCCAGTTCCACGCCTACCGATCGGTCGTGGAGGCGATGGGCGCGAAGCCGGTCGTCATCCGCACGCTCGACGTGGGCGGCGACAAGTTCGCCTCCTACCTCGGCACGCCGGTGGAGCGGAACCCGTTCCTCGGCGTGCGCGGCATCCGCTTCTCGCTGACGCGCGAGGATCTCTTCCGGACGCAGCTGCGGGCCATCCTGCGGGCCGCGAACTACGGCAACGTCCGCGTGATGTTCCCGATGGTCGTGGGGCTCGAGGACTTCCGCCGCGCCCGCGCGATCGTGGAGGAGGTGCAGGCCGATCTCCGCCGCGACGGAACGGCGATCCCGGAGCACGTGCCGCTCGGCGTGATGATCGAGACGCCCTCGTCGGTCTTCGCCATCGATCTCCTCGCCCGCGAGGCCGATTTCGTCAGCATCGGCACGAACGACCTGATCCAGTACACGCTCGCCGTGGACCGGGGCAACGAGGCGATCGCCGAGATCTACGAGCCGCTCCATCCGGCGGTCCTCCGCGCGATCCGCGCCGTCGTGGAGGCGGGGAAGCGCCACGGGATCCGCGTCGGCATCTGCGGCGAGATGGCCGGCGAGCCGCTCTACGTGGTCCTCCTGGTCGGTCTCGGCCTCGTCGACTTCAGCATGAGCCCCTATCTGGTGCCGGAGATCAAGACGATCCTCCGGTCGTGCCACTCCACCGAGGCGGCCACGCTCGCGAAGGATTGCCTCACCCTCGGGACTCCGTCCGAGGTGCGCGCGGTCGTCACCGAGTTCATGCACCGCCGATTCCCGGAGCACTTCCTCGCATGAGCCGAACCCGCTCGACGTCACGCCGGACCGCGACCCGCACCCGCCCGCGCCGCGCGGCCCCCAAACCCGCCGCTGCGGCCGATCGCCTCGACCCCTCGGGGATGGGCGCGCGGATCGAGGGACTCCCGGACCAGCTCCGCGCCGGTGCCCGCCTCGCGGCGCCGCTCCTCGAAGCGCTCTCGCCCGAGCGGCCGCGCCGCGTCGTGCTCTTCGGCATGGGCGGCTCGGCCATCGCCGGCGAGCTCCTCGCGTCGCTCGTCGAGCGCGAGGGGGCGGCGCCGATGCACGTCGTCCGGCACTACCAGCCCCCCGCGTGGCTCACGCCGGAGGATCTCCTCGTCTTCTCGTCCTACTCGGGGGAGACCGAGGAGACCCTCGCCGCCTATCGCGCGCTCCAGAGGCTCGGGGCCGAGCGCGCCGTTCTGACGACCGGGGGGACGCTCGCGGCGATGGCGAAGGCGGACGGCGTCCCGACCGCGGTCCTTCCGGCGGGGCACCCCCCTCGCGCCGCGCTCGGCTACTCGTTCGCGACGCTCGCCCACGTGGCGGAGCACGTCGGAATCCTCGCGCGGGCCGGGCGTCGCGTCGACGCGGCCGCGGGCGACGTGGCGCGCGTCGCTTCCGCCTGCCGCGGAACCGTGGTATCCTCCCGCAACCCCGCCCGGGCCTTGGCGATACGCCTCGCGGGCCGGGCCGCGCTCCTGGTGGCGAACGGCCGGACGCTCTACCCGGCGGCCGTCCGCTGGAAGGGGCAATTCAACGAGAACGCGAAGCACATGGCCTGGGTCTCGGCCCTGCCGGAGGCGAACCACAACGAGGTGGACGGCTTCGTCCATCCGCCCGCGCTCCTGGGCCGGGTGGCGGCCATCTTCCTCCGCGATCCGGAGGATCATCCCCGCGTCGCGAAGCGCTTCGAGTGGCTGGGGCGCTACCTGCGCCGGAAGGGAGTCCAAGTGGAGACCGTCATGGCGAAGGGCGACGACTCCTACACACCAGCACCATACCATTATCGGCCACACGGGCCGCTTGCCGGGATATCATGGCATAAGCACCGTCCAAATCACGATAGGTATAGTTTTTATCCGGATCGTCAAAT
>DATIQI010000101.1:0-13691 GCA_035470985.1 Acidobacteriota bacterium | reverse complement strand
GTTTCGGCAACGTCCTCTTTTCGCCGTAAGGAGGGGGGCACCATCATCGCCACGGGGACCCCATTGCGCGTGATGGAGATGCTCGCCCCGCGGCTCACCTCGTCCAGCAGTTCGGACAGGTGGGTCTTCGCCTGGTATGCCCCGACACTTTTCATCGTCCCGCTCCTTCAGACCAGTTTGCAGACCAGTCTATCATGAACGACAGATCCGTACAAACCCATGGGGAGTTCATTTCCCGCTCCCGAGCTGGTTGTTTTACAGAATATTATTCTGCCAAGGAGGACATCCGCCAATGCTCGACGCCCTCGACCGTTCCATTCTGGCCCTGCTCCAGGAAAACGCGCGGACCCCGAACTCCGACATCGCCCGGCGCGTCGGACTCGCCCCCTCCGCGGTGCTCGAGCGGATCCGGAAGCTGGAGCGCACCGGGGTCATTCGCGGCTACGAGCCCCGGATCGACCCGCACGCGCTCGGCGCCGGACTCGTGGCCTTCATCTTCGTCCATGCCGAGGAGCCGATCGGCGGCCTCGACACCGGCCGCCAGATCGCCCGCCTCCCGGAGGTGCAGGAGGTCCACCAGGTCGCCGGCGAGGACTGCTATCTCGTGAAGGTCCGCGTGGCCGACACGGAGGCCCTGGGCGCCCTCCTGCGCGACGGGCTCGGCACCCTGAAGACGATCCGCTCCACGCGAACGACCATCGTCCTGACCAGCGTGAAGGAACACGCGCCGATCCCCACCGGGGCTCCGTTCGACCGCAAGGAACGGAGCGCGTCCCGGAAGCGGAACCGGTAGGGTCGCTCCGCCATGATCGCCGCCCTCGCACGCCGCGCTTCGGCCCCCCTGACGCTGACGCTCCTCGCGTTCGCCTGCATCTACCTCATCTGGGGCTCCACCTACCTCGTCATCCGATTCGCCATCGAGACGATCCCTCCGCTCCTCATGGTGGGAGTCCGCTTCATCGTCGCGGGCGCGCTTCTCTACGGCTGGACGCTGCTGCGCGGCGAGGCCCGCCGGCCGAGCGCGCGCGAGTGGGGCGCCGCGACCGTCTACGGGGGCCTCTTCTTCCTGGTCGGAAACGGCGGCGTCTCCTGGTCCGAGCAGAGGATCCCCTCCGGGATCGTGGCGCTCCTCGTCGCGGCGATTCCGCTCTGGACCGCGGTCTTCGAGTGGGGCCGGCGCGGAGGCAGGCGGCCGGGCGCCATGGCGATCGCCGGAGTGGCGCTCGGCTTCGGAGGGATCGCCCTCCTGATCGGTCCGGGCGAGTCGCTCACGCGCTCGGCGGTCGATCCCGCCGGGGCGCTCGTGATGACCCTGGCCCCGCTCGGGTGGGCCTACGGCATGGTCCACGCCCGGAACGCGCCGCACCCCCCGTCGGTCCTCCAGACGGCGGCGATGCAGATGCTCGCGGGAGGCGCCGTCTCGCTCCTCCTCGGCACCCTCATGGGCGAATGGCGCGGGGCGAGCCTCGACGCCGTCTCGCTCCGCTCCCTGCTCGCGCTCCTCTATCTCGTCGTGTTCGGGTCGATCGTCGCGTTCTCCGCGTTCGCCTGGCTTCTCCAGACGAACGCCTCCGACCGCGTCGCGACGTACGCGTACGTGAATCCGATCGTCGCGGTGATCGTCGGCTGGGCCGTGGGCGGGGAGCCGATCACGTCGCGCATCCTCGTGGCCGGCTCGATCGTCATCCTCGGCGTCGTGCTGATCCTGCGGGCTCGCGCCCGCGCCGCCGGCCCGGCCACCGTGGCGGACGCCGCGGAGGAGACCGCATGAGCGAACCCGTCACCCGCATCCGCCAGCATCCCGAGCGCGCCGTTCCGGAGGAAGCCGCGGGGATCCTGGCCGCCGCCCACGTGGCCCACGTCGGATTCGTGGTCGAAGGTCAGCCCTACGTCATCCCCTTCACCTACCACTTCGATCCCGCGATGCCCGACCGCCTCTACCTGCACGGCTCGTTGACGGGACGCGCGCTGAACGCGCTCGGAGCCGGCGCGCCCGCGTGCGTCGCGGTCTCCCTCGTGGACGGACTCGTGGCGTCGAAGACGGCGGAAGTAACCGCGATCAACGGGCTGCACCCAGGCGCCCGCGCGCGCGGAGCCGGAGGCGAGCAGAGCGAGGGCCGCCGCGAGGATCGCGACGGTGGTGAGGCGTGCGGACGGGCGGCGCATGGAGGACTCCGGGCTTGGGGACAGGGCCGATACGCGCGGACCAAGGCCGCGTGACCATCCAATGCCCGCCCCCGCCCGGGGGTTCCTCCCGCGCCGCCGTCCGGCGGACCGGCGCGGCTACTTCGCCACGACGATCCGGCCCGTGATCGCGCCGTCGGGCGCGACCAGGCGCATGAAGTAGACGCCCGAGGCGAGCGTCCGACCCGCGTCGTCGCGCGCCTCGATCACGAGGTCGTGGCGCCCCGCCTTCATCGGCTCGTCGCGGAAGAGCGTCCGAACGCGGCGGCCGTGGACGTTGTAGAGATGCGCCGTCACGGGTCCGCCGGTCTTCGTGAAGATCGTGAGCCGGGCCTGCGGATTGAACGGGTTCGGCGTCACCGTCAGATCGAAGCGGTCGTTGCGAATGAAGGTCGCCTCGAGCGCCCCGACGTAGGATCCCCCTCCGTACAACCCGCCGGTCAGCTCCAGGTCGACGCGACCGCGGATCTCGCCGGCGTCCGCCAGCTCGCGGAAGCGGTCGCGCGGGAAGAGCGCGGCGAACTCGACGATTCCGTTTCCGTCCGAGTCGTCGTGCTCGGTGACGCCCGGCGCGGCGGGGACCTCCACCACGCCGCCCGAGGTCGTCGCGACACGCAGGACGACGAGGTCGGGATCGAACTCGGCCAGACGCACCTCCGAGGACGGCTCGAAGCGGACCACGATGTTCTCGGACGGATCGTCCAGGGGAACGATCGTCCGGCCTCCCTCGAAGAACGCGGTCGCGCCGTACGCGGCCCGGATGGACGCTCCGGTGGCGGCGCTCGAGGACGTCAATCCGTCGAACACCGTCAGGACCACTTCGAACGCGCCGGGAGCGCGGTAGGCGTGCGAGGAGACGATCCCCGCCCCGACCTTCCCGTCCCCGAAGTCCCACCGATACGTCATGAAGTCGCCGTCGGCGTCCGACGATCCGATCGCGCGGAATTCGATCCACCGTCCCACGATTCCCTCGTACGGACCGCCCGCCCGGGCGACCGGCGCGTGATTCACGGGCTCGGCGATGGTGGCGGTCGTCACGTCCTCGTCGAAGTTCAGGCCGTCCGAGACGCGGAGCCGCACCTCGTACGTGCCGGCATCGGCGTAGGCGTAGTGCGGGTAGGCGCCGGTCGCCCGGCTGCCGTTCCCGAACGACCACTGGAACGTGAGGGGATCGTTGTCCGGATCGAACGAAGCGCCCCCGTTGAACGGAACCGTGGCGCCGGGCCGCCCCTGATAGGGTCCGCCCGCGTTGGCGACCGGAAGGAAGGGCTCGACGGTATCCACGTCGGCGACGTCGTCGTCGCTCCCCGACTCGCTGGTGACGAGGAGGGTCACGGTGTGGTGGCCGACGGTGGCGAACGCGTGCTCGACGACGGCTCCCACGAGAACGGTCCCGTCGTCGAACGTCCACCGGAAGTCGAGCGGCATCCCGTCGGGATCGAGCGACCGGCTTCCGTTGAAGCGAATCGGGCGCCCGGCGGTTCCGTAGTAGGGCCCTCCCGCCTCCGCGATCGGCGGCCCGATGCCGCCGGCGTCCACGAACTCCTCGCCCAGGACGAACGTGTTGTCGAAATCGAGGGTCGAGCACTGCGTGCCGAACCCGGTGACGTCGCTCGGCTGCGCCGAGCTTCGCCCCTCGAGGACGAGCGTCGGATGGCCGTCCAGGACCCGGAGCGTGAGCGACGCGACCCGATGGCGCCCCGGCGGGAAGATGTCCCGATACCCCCACCCGTTGTGGTAGTGGGTCGTGCTCGTGGTGTCCTCGTACGTCGCGAAGCAGGCCGGCTGGTCCACCGAGAAGCTCATCCGATTCGTCATCGGACCGAACTCGATCGCGCCGTTCAGGACCTTCAGCGCGACGGTGTAGGAGTTGATCGAGAGCGGCTCCGACGGGTCGGTGACGCAGGACGCGGGCGACCCGTCGCGGTTCTCGTTCGTCCAGATCCAGACGTCCACCTCGGTGACGCCGGTGGGGTTCAACTGATCGGACGCGTCGTTCCGGCCGTCGCCGTTCGCGTCCAGGAAGACGTACTGCGCGGCGGACGTCGATGGGAGCGACGAAAGAAGGAGAACGAGCGGGAGGATTCGAACGAACCTCATGGGACGACCTGCCTCTCAGCGCGCGGAGGGTGCGCGAATCCGCGCCAGCGTGTCCGAGGGATCGGGGACCGAGGGGAACGGTGGTGCCGTGGGGGGGGTGGGGACCCGCGCGGCCCGGGCGCCGTCGAGACATCCGGCCCGCACCGCTTAGGTAACGTTAGCCACGCCTCTCCGCCCTGTCAACCCCCGCCGGGACATCCGGTAGCGTACACTCCGCCGCCATGGACGATCGTTCCGTAGGTCGGATTCAGGTCCTGGCGGCGGCGCTCATCTTCTCGGCCGGCGGCGCCGGGATCAAGGCGTGCGAGTTAACTCCGTGGCAGATCGCGTCCTTCCGCTCCGGCATCGCCGCCCTGGTGGTCTGGTCGCTGGTCCCCGAGGCGCGCCGCGGATGGTCGTGGCGCGTCCTCCTGGCCGGACTCCCCTACGCAGCCACGGTCCTCCTCTTCGTGATGGCCAATCGCCTCACCACGTCGGCCAACACGATCTTCCTCCAGTCGACCGCGCCGCTCTACATCCTCCTCGCGGCGCCCTGGCTCCTGCGCGAGCGGAATCGCCCGGTCGATCTGGCCGTCATGGCGATGATCGTCGGGGGACTCGCGCTCTTCTTCGTCGGCTCGGAGCCCCCGGTCCGCACCGCGCCGAATCCGGTCGCGGGAAACCTCCTCGCCGTGCTGAGCGGCGTCGCCTGGGCGCTCACGATCATGTCGCTCCGGTGGATGGGACGGAGCCACGGCGACCACCGCGGCTCGGCGGCGGGCGCCGTCGTCAGCGGGAATCTCACCGCGTTCTTCATCGGCCTTCCCTTCGCGCTCCCCGTCACGCACGCGTCGCCGACCGACCTGGGCGTGCTGGCCGGCCTGGGGGTCGTTCAATTGGGGCTCGGGTACGTCTACCTGACCCGGGCGGCGCGGCACGTCCCGGCGTTCGAGACGTCGGTCCTTCTCCTCTTGGAGCCGGCCTTGAATCCGGTTTGGGCTTTGGCGATCCAGGGGGAGCGGCCGGGGACGTGGCCTCTGATCGGCGGGGGCGTCATCCTCGCCGCGACGCTGCTGAAGACGTGGGCCGATACCCGCGCGGGACGCGCTAGGCCGGGTGGGTGAGGGCGGAGCCCTTTCGAGCGCGGTGGGCGCGGATCGCCCGAACCACGTCGCGAAGCTCGGAGCGCTCCCAGGGGGGCACGGCCACGAAGAGCGGGCGATAGTCGCGGAACATCCGCTCCATTTCCAGCGTGGCGTCCGGAGCGGCGATCACCAGGGGAACGTCGGGGTGGAGCCGCCGGATCATCCGAAGGAGGGCCGGCTCGACCGAGCAGGGCGGCCCGAAGCCGAAGACGATCGCGTCGACCGGGGCGCGGACCAGTTCTTCCAGGAGCGTCTCGTGGCTGGAGCAACGCACGGTGATGCAGCCGTCGGCCTCGAGCATCTCGCCGAGCGTCTCGGCTCCCTGGGTTCCGCACGCGCACAGGACCACGCGCAGCGCGGGTCGTGCGTGCTGGGTACGCATCCGCCCTCCACCGATATCCCCAGGGGCGGGGGGCCACGACGGAACGCGCCCTCGGTTGGGGTGGATCGTGCGACCCATATCCCCGACACGTTCACGAAGGGCTCCCGCCCCGGGTACCCGCGTACCGGACCCTCGATGCAGCGTCCGTCGCATAACGGCGCGCGGGTGATGCGAACAGCGACGTCGCGGCTTCGCGACGCAAGCGACGGCCGCTGGGTCTGGTTCTGCATCCCCCGTGCCTCGCGCACGCCTGGGACGACGTAACGCCCAACCTGTTCTGTCCCATGGAATTGAGATGCCGCACCGGCCCGGGTCTGCCGGATTTGGAAGGAAGACGACCTGTCGGTTCCGTCAGCCGTCCTGCCAGGTCTGGTGCCTACGCGATCTGGGCCGACTCCCGCGGACCCGAGGCGCCGAACTGCTTCAGCTTGCGGTAGAGGTTCCGCTCGCTTATCCCGAGGATCGTGGCCGCCTTCTGCCGGTGTCCGCCGCACTCGTCCAGGACCTGGAGGATGTAGCGGCGCTCGGCCTCCTCCAGCGTGGGGCGCCTTCCCCCGTTGCTGACCGCGGCTTCGGGCGAGGAGCGGCGGATCCCGATGGGGAGGTTCTCCGGAAGGAGCCGGCTCCCCTCGGAGAGGATGAGCGCCCGCTCGATCACGTTCGCCAGCTCGCGCGCGTTCCCGGGCCATGGATAGCGGACCAGGACTTCCATCGCCTCGGGCGAGACGTCCACGTTGCGCTTCGGCACGATCGCGGAGTTGCGGATGAAGTGGGCCACGAGGAGCGGAATGTCCTCCCGTCGCTCCCGAAGGGGCGGGATGGGCACGGTGAAGACGTTCAGCCGGTAATAGAGATCCTCGCGGAACGCGCCCGACTGCATCATGTTCTCCAGGGCGCGATTCGTCGCGGCGATCACGCGGACGTCGACGCGGACGTCGGCCGTCCCCCCGACGCGCCGGAAGACGCCCGTTTCGAGCACGCGAAGGAGCTTCACCTGGAGCGGCGGCGTCACCTCGCCGATCTCGTCGAGGAAGATCGTGCCGCGGTCGGCCACCTCGAAGAGTCCGTGCTTCAACCGCACGGCGCCCGTGTAGGCGCCCTTCTCGTGGCCGAAGAGCTCGCTCTGGAGGAGGTTCTCGTGGAGCGAGGCGCAGTCCACGACGACGAAGGGCTGCCGCGCGCGGCGGCTCTGGCGGTGGAGCGCGCGGGCCACGAGCTCCTTGCCGACGCCGCTCTCCCCGCGGATGAGGACCGTCGAGTCCGTCTCGGCCACCCGCTCGATGAGGCGGAGGACTTCGCGAATGGCCGACGTCTGCCCCACGATCCGCTCGCTCGGCTGCACGCGCTCGAGATCGCGCTGGAGGACGGCGTGCCCGCGCTCGAGCGATTGCACCTCGAGCGCCTTCTCGATCACGGCCTCGATCTCGCCCAGCTTGCACGGTTTCGCCAGGAAGTCGAACGCGCCCACCTTCATGGCGCGAATCGCCTCCTGGACCGTGCCGAACGCGGTCAGGATCACGACCTGCGTCGCGGGGAGCGACTGCTTGATGTCCTGCAGGAGATCGAGCCCGCTCCCGTCGGGGAGGCGCACGTCCAGGAGCACGACGTGGAAGCTCTGCTGCGCGAGGACGCGGCGGGCCTCGTCCACCCGGCCGGCTTCCTCGACGTGATAGCCGGCGCGGCGAAGCTCCCGCCCGACGATCTGACGGAACGACGCTTCGTCGTCCACCATGAGGACGCGCGTCTCAGACACCGTCGCCTCCCGGACCCGTCACGGGGAGATCGACCGTGAACCGGGCGCCCCCCTCCGCGCGGTTCTCCGCCCCGATGTGTCCGCCGTGGCGCGATACGATGCGCTGCGTGATCGATAGTCCGAGCCCGGTGCCCGAGCCCGGAGGCTTCGTCGTGAAGAAGGGATCCCAGATGCGGTCGATGTTCTCCAGCGCGATCCCCGGGCCCGAGTCGGACACTTCGAGGAGCACGTGATGATCCACGCCCTTCGTTCGCACCTCCAGCGTGCCGCCGGTCGGCATCGCCTGCACGGCGTTCAGCATGAGATTCATGCAGACGCTGCGCATGCCGCTCTCGCGCGCCCAGATGGCCGGCAGGGCCGGGTCGAACTCTTCGACCGCCTCGACGCCCTGCCGCTTCATCGCGTAGCGCAGCAGCGTCAGCGTGTCCCGCACGGCCTGGTTCAGATCGACCCAGGCGCTCGGTCCCGTATAGGGCTGGGCGAGGAGCGTCAGCTTGTCGGAGATCTCGCGGCAGCGCCGCGTCTCGCGCTCCATCACCTCGAGCAGCTCGATGATCTCGGGATCGGGCGCGCACGGACCCTCCACTTCGCTCCCGGCGCCGAGACGGCGCTGCACCGACTCCACCGCCACGAGCACCGACGCGAGCGGATTGTTGATCTCGTGCGCCACGCCCGCCGCGAGAATGCCGAGGGACGCCAGCCGCTCGCTGTGGCTCAGCTGGCTCTCGAGCCGCGTCCGCTCCGAGACGTCGCGCCAGACCTCCACGACGTGCGTCACGTCGCCCGCGGGTCCGAGCACGGGGCTCATCGTTCCCTCCCAACGGCGCTTGATTCCCTTCGGGTCGGGGACGAGGCGCAGGCGGCGCGTCGGCATTCGCGAGTCGATCACGTCGCAGGCGCCGCAGCCGGCGCCTTCGTCTCCGCCACTTCCGAGCGTGCGATCGGGACACTGCTCCTCGGAGCAGACCGCCCCGCCGAGTCCGAAGACCTCGAGGTAGCGGCGATTCGCCGCGACGACGCGCCGCTCGTGATTCACCACGAGCACCGCCTCGTCGAGCGAGTCGATGAGCTGCGGGAGGATCGGCTGGACCTGCTTCAATTCGAGGCGCGCGGAGGGCGGAGATTCGGCGCCCTGGTCCAGCAGGGCCCCGCGCTCGGGCCGCGGCGGCGGGTTCGCCGAAGACGCCCGGCGGCGCCCCGGCGCGGCCGGAGCCCTGCCCGGAGCCTTCTCCACCTTGTTCGCCCGCGTTCGGCGGCGGGCGGGCGATCCTCCACGTCCTGCCATGGCACACCCTCCTGCCTGACATCCTGGCAGCGACGCCCCTCCGCCACAATCATTCTCAGGTAGCAGTACCGGGGGCACCATGGAGTAACCGCTTGGACCATGGCCCTTTGTCGGGGCCGAACGGCGCCCGGCCTCGGGGCCGCCCGGTGGCACGGGGAGTGCACCCGTTCCCCTTCGGCTGTATCCCGGCTCGCATCCGTGGGGCCGGGCTCCGCGGTACGACTCAGCGGCCCCGAACCGCGGGGAATCTGTCCGGGGCCGCGGCAGGGAGTGCAGCATGAGAGCGCTCGTTCCGGCGACCGGCATGACCGCCCTGAAGAAGGAAATGGATCGGATCTTCGATCGCATCTGGGAGACCGATCTTCCGACCCCGGCGGCGTTCGGAGAGTGGACTCCGGTCATCGACGTGCTCGAGGGCAAGGACGAGCTCGTCGTGAAGGTCGAAGTCCCGGGCATCGAGCCGAAGGAAATCAGCCTGACGCTGGCCGAACAGGTCCTCACGATCAACGGCGAGAAGAAGTACGAGAAGGAGGAAAAGGACGAGAAGTTCTACCGGATGGAGCGGGCCATGGGCGCCTTCTCGCGCAGCGTGCGCCTCCCGATTCCGGTGGACATCAACAAGGTGGCGGCCGTGTTCAAGCATGGTCTCTTGACGGTCACGCTGCCGAAGTCCAAGGAAGTGAAGGGCACGGCGATCCCTATCAAGTACGAATAGGAGATCACGCGCCCGCGGAGACACCGCGGCGGCCAACAGGGACGAGGGATCGTGGAGGAACGGCCGCGACCGCCCTCCCAGGCTCCGGCCCCTAGCGATGGGACCCGTCTCACCCGCGCTACGAGGCGTCCCGCGCCCCAGCGCCGCCGCGGCTCTCCGAGACCTCGAAGGGAGTCGGTCATGCGAGTCCAAGACGTGATGACGTGGGATCCCGAGTCGTGCACGCCGCACCATGATCTCGCCCACGCCGCGATGATCATGTGGCGGCGGGATTGCGGCATCGTTCCCGTCGTCGAAGGCGGTACGAACAAGCTGATCGGCGTGGTCACGGACCGCGACATCTGCATGGCCACGGCCACGAAGGGCAAGACCCCCGGCTCGATCCTGGTCGGGGACGTGATGACGAAGCACCCCCGGGCGTGCCTGCCCGCCGACGATTTGAAGACGGCCATCAAGGTGATGACCGACGCCCAGATCCGGCGGTTGCCGGTGGCGGACACGCAGGGGAATCTTCGAGGCGTGGTCTCGCTGAACGATCTGATTCTCCACGCCGAGAAGAGCGACCGGCACGGCGAGGCGCCGGTGACCTACGCGGAGGTGATGACCGCGCTCCGGGCGGTATCCAAACACCGCCGGGAAACCGCGATCACCGCCCCGCGTTAGCCGCGACGCCGGCCGTCCGAAAACCGCGGCGGGCTGGAGGGGACGAACGCAAGTCCTCCACGCCCGCCGCGTCGCGTTTCAGGCCCCGTCACTCGCCGCTCCGTTCTCCCGCCCGGGCAGGTCCGCCTCGAAGAAGAGCGCCCCTTCGATCGGATTGAAGCGGTACGGCGGGATCTCGCGGAACCCGAGCGAGCGGTAGACGGCGATCGCCGCGTCCATGCCGGGCACCGTGTCGAGTCGCAGGCGCCGGTAGCCGCGCGCGCGGGCCTCCTCCACGATCGCCTCCGCGAGCCGCCTCCCCACCCCGAGCCCGCGAAACGCCGGCACGACGTAGAGACGCTTCATCTCGCACGTTCCCGGCGGCCCGTGCGGCCGCAGGGCGACGCATCCGGCCGGGCGTCCCTCCACGTCCGCGAGGAGGAGGCACCCCTCGGGCTCGGCGTAGGCGCCGGGCAGCCCCGCCAGCTCGGCTTCGAACTCCTGGAACTCCAGGCCGAAGCCGAGCCCGGCGGCGTATTCGCGGAAGAGCGCCCGGGCCGTCTCCAGGTCCTGCGGGGTGGCCGCGCGGCGGATCGTCGTCATGGCCGGCATGGTAGCGCACCGACCCACGCGCCGAGGGGAGGCGATTGACTCCGGGGCGCGCGGGTCGGAAACTCGCGCTGTTCCATTCGGCCCGACGGAGGAGATCCCCATGGCGTCCGAAGATCGCATTTCCGACGAAGCGGTCCGCGCGCGGACCGGCAAACGCTGGGCGCAGTGGTTCACGGCACTCGACCGCTGGGGCGCCGCGGCGAAGGGACATCGCGCGACCGCGGCCTGGCTGGCGAAGGAACGCGGACTCACCCCCTGGTGGTCCCAGACGGTCACCGTGCGCTACGAGTTGGAGCGCGGCCTGCGCGCGCGGCACGAGCGGAGCGACGGCTTCGAGGTCTCGGCCACGCGCCTCGTGACGAAGCCGCCGGCGCGCGTCTTCGACGCGATCACGAAGCCCGCCGACCTCTCCAAGTGGTTCACGCGGGGGGCGCGCGCCCGCCTCGTCGTCGGAGGCTCGTATTCGAATCGCGACGGAGATCGCGGGCGCTTCCTCGCCGTCGCGCGCCCGAAGCGGCTTCGCATGACCTGGGAGAACCCCAACCACTGCCCCGACACGATCGTCGAGTTCACGGTCGCCCGGGCGCCCTCCGGGAAGACCCAGGTCCGCGTGACGCACGAGCGGCTGGCGAGCCGGAAGGACGCGACGAAGATGAAGGAGGCGTGGAGCTGGGCGCTCGATTCGCTTCGCTCCTACGTGCAGACGGGCGCGCCGATCCCCGTGGAGGAGTGGGAGCGGGAGCGCCGCGCGAAGAAGCGGAGCGCCCCGAAGAAGCCGGCGGCGGCGAAGCGGGTGGGCGCGAAGAAGGAAGCGCCCTCGAAGCGCCGCGTCGCCCGCGCGTCCTAGTCCGGGAACTCCGTATCGAGCGAGGCGGTGACGTGGATGAGCGCGCGGTTCGCGCCCGCGTGGCGGAGCAGCGCGATCGTGTCGCCCTCGACCTTCATCTTCCCCGTCAGGATCGCCGTCGCGGCGAGCGTGCGCCGCTCGAGGATGTCGCGCCAGACGGCGAAGGGCGCCCGGAGCGTGAAGCCCGCGTCGGGACGCGACGCCTCCTCCACGAACTCCGCGCGATCGCATCGTCCCGCCGAGAGCGCGAGGAAGAGCCGGACCGGCGCCGCGAGCCCGGCGCCCGGCTCGAAGGCGAAGAGGAGATTCCCGTTCCACCCGACGCCCCACCGGGAGGCCGCGTTCCGGTACTCGCTCGACGCGTTCAGCGCGTCGCGGAGCGCCGCGCACCAGGCCGGGGTCCCGAAGCGGAGCGCCATCAGGCGCGCGCCCCCTTCGCCGTCGGAATTGGCACGAAGCCCGGGTTCAAGACGCCGTCGGGATCCCATCGGCGCTTGGCCGCGACGAACGGATCCCACATGGCGCCGAAGTGCTCGCGCCACATCTCCTCCGTGAAGTCGACGTACCCGGAGAGGTAGCGCTTCCCTCCCATCGCCGTGCTGAGGCGGCTCGCCATCTCGACCATCGGCTTCGCCTCCTCCCAGAAGCGTGGCGGGATCGCCGGCAGGAGCCCGAACCCCATGAGATCCCCGCCCGGCGGGCGCATGAAGAGCCGCGACCGCGACGCGATACCCTTCGCCGGCCAGAGGAGGACGTGTCCGCCCACCAGGATCTGCGGCGGCAGGTCCGGAAGAAGCGCCTCCAGCATGGCGGGCGCCGTCTCCCACGGCAGGACGGTCTCCATCCAGGGATGGACGTGTTCCCACGTGCCGCCCCGCTTCCAGAGATCGAAGACGGGGTCCAGCCGCTCGAGGAAGTCGAGGATCGGAAGGTCGTCGGTGTAGAGCGTCTCGTACGGGCGGTAGCCGTCGAGCATCGCGCGATCGTCGGGCGGTGTCGTGTCGAACTCGGCCGTGAAGTGGGCCGGATAGAACCAGCGCGCGAAGACCTGGCGCCGCCCGCTCACCGGCTTCGTCCCCTGCGGGCAGGGAGAGGCCCACGACTCGATGTGCTCCCAGCGGCCGTCGTCCATCGCTCGCTTCGAATCCTCGAAGAAGCGGGCCGTGTCGTCGTAGAGGAGGTAGTACGTGCGCGTCATCGGCTTCGCGCGGCGGAGGCGCAGGCGCGCCCGGACGATCACGCCGACCTGGCCGAGGCCCGCCGCGACCGACCAGAAGAGATCGGGATCGCGATCGGGGCCGCAGGTCACGAGTTCCCCGTCGCCCGTGACGACGTCGAGCTCGAGCACCTGGTCGCCCTGCGTGCCGTGGCGGAACGACGCGACGCCGATCCCCGCGATCGAGAGCGTGCCGCCGACCGTCACGCTGAGATTGTTCGTGAGGACGGGCGGCACGAGAAGGTCGCTCACGGTGGCGCGGACGACGTCGCGCCAGATGGCGCCTCCCTCCACGTCCACCCAGAGCGCGTCGCCGTCCACGCGGAGCGCGCGCCCCATCGAGGTCATGTCGAGGAGGATTCCGCCGTCGCTCACACCGAGATGGCTTTGGCTGTGGCCGGCCCCACGCGTGGCGACGTGGAGTCCGCGGGAGCGCGCGAAGCGGATCGCCTCGATCACGTCGTCCACGGAAGCCGGCCGCACGACCGCCCGCGGCGCCGCCTGCACGACGTGCCCGAAGTTGGTGCGGTACTCGGCCGGAACCGAGGGTCCCTCGGTCACCACCCCGCGCATCCGCTCGGCGAGCGCGCCGAGGAGCGGATCAGCCACGCGCCGCCCGGTCGCGGTAGAGGTGCCGCAGAAGCAGGATCTGCCCGTAGTGACCCGAGAAGTGCTCCAGGATGTGATAGAGGTACCAGCGCCCCGAGATCGCCACCGACGTCCAATATCGAGGGCGCCCGCGTCGCTGCGGAGGCGGAATTGGTCCGCACCATCCGGCCCGGCCAGGCGGTGACGATGGAATTCACCGCCGGGCGGCTGAACCTCCAGCTC
>DATIQI010000100.1:0-6094 GCA_035470985.1 Acidobacteriota bacterium | reverse complement strand
CCTTTGCACCTCGACCAGCGGTGTGGTGCGCGCCAGCAGGATCATCATGTCGCTGTGCTGAATGCGCGAGATCCAGACCTTCTGCCCGTTGATCACCCAGCGCCCGTCTTTCTTGACGGCCATGGTCTTGAGCTGGGTCGTCTTCTCCATCGAGGGGATCGGCACCGTCGTCACGGGCACCCTCTGGAGCGGCGCCATACGAACCGGCGACGCCCTGGAACTCCTCCCCGCCGGGACCTCCGTTCGCGTCCGGCAGGTGGAAGTCCACGACCGGCCGGTCCCGGAGGCGGTCGCCGGGCAGAGGACCGCGGTCGCCATCCACGGCGTGGCCCGCCAGGACGTGGATCGGGGCGCCTGGCTCGTCACGCCGGGACGTTACCGGGCCGGCATGGTGCTCGACGTTCGGCTCCACCACCTCGCGACGGCCGACCGGGAGCTGACCGACCGGACGCGCGTCCGCGTCCACCTGGGAGCGACCGAGGCCCTGGCCCGCGTGGTCCTCACGGAATCGGGCGGCGCGCCCCTCCCGCCTGGAGGGCGGTGCTTGGCGCAACTACGGCTCGAAGAGCCGGTGGTGGCGATCCCCGGCGACCGGCTCGTCCTCCGGGCCTACTCGCCCGCCTCGACGATCGCGGGGGCCGTGGTCCTCGACGCCCACGCGGCTCGGCGCGCCCGGCTCGACGCCGGGGCGCTCCGGAGGCTCGAGGTGCTGGAGCAGGGCTCGCTGGGCGATCGGGTCGCGCTCCTCGCCGAAGAGGCGGGGAACGAGGGGACCCGGCCCTCCGAGATCTCGCTCCGCCTGGCCGTCGCCCCGGAAGCGGCCGAAGCCGCGGCGCGGGAGGCGGCGGGCCTCCGGACGCTCCGAGACGGGAGGATCGTGACCGAGGCCGCCTGGAAGGGCGTTCTCGGCCGGGTCGAGGGGGCCGTGAAGCAGTACGCCGAGACGCACCGGCTCCGGGAGGGGATCGCCAAGGGGGAGCTGAAGAGCCTCCTCGCGCGGGAGGTCCCAGGCCCTCTCTTCGACGAGGCGCTCGGGTCTCTGGTCGAGAGAGGCGTTTTGGCCGCGCGCGGCGATCGGGTGTCGCTCCCGAACGCCGGCCCCGTTTTCACGCCCGACCAGTCGAAGGCGTTGGAGACGCTGGAGCGGCGGCTAACCGACGGGGGATGGCAGGTGCCGGACGTGGCGGAGCTCTTGAAGGGAGTGCCGCCGGCGCTGAAGCCCCAGGAGCTGATCCGCTACCTGGTCGAGTCGGGGCGGGTGGTGAAGGTGACGGCCGACCTCCTCTATCCGGCGGCCCGATGGGCGGACCTCGAAGCGCAAGTGCGCCAGCACTTTTCCAGGAATCCCGACCTCACCATGGCGGCCTTCAAGGCGCGCTTCCAGGTCTCCCGGAAGTACTCGATCCCGATCCTCGAGCACCTCGATCGGACGGGGCTGACCCGCCGCCAGGGGGACGTCCGGCTCCCCGGTCCGAAAATCTCGCCCTCCCGGTAAAAAATCGCCCTCCGATCTATGGTGCATTTCGGACCCTGTGCTATCCTTGTCTCATGCACGGGGGGTGTCCGCCCCTCGCGCCCAAACCGCCCGAGATCGCGTCGTGGTCGCGATCTCCCTCTGGACCTCCATCAGAAGGTGACGCGGACATGGGCTATCGTCATAGATCCCTCCGCTATGTGTTGTTGCTTTCCGTTTTGTTCGCGATCGCCGCGCTTCCCGGATTCTGGAACCACCAGACTCCCGGAAGCTCGATCGGGCCCTCGATCGCGTGGGCGGGAGGGACTCCGGACGAGACGTTGAATCCGCCGCCGACCCCGCCGCCCTCCGGCAGCGGCAAGAAGACGTCGGGCGAGTACGCCTACGGCGTGCCCTCGACGGACGGCGCCTCCGACGCGGCGACGATTCGGCAAACGACGGATCGGTCGTCGCGGTGGAGCATGATCTGGTTGGTCATTCGTTCGACGGTGCTGCGAATCTAGGACTTAACGCCGGACTCGAGCGGCCGGATCCGATTCGGATTCATCGCTCGCTCCCCGTCCGGAGGGAAACGCGTGGATAAGACCACGGCAGCGCTGATTCGGGAACGAGAGGAGGCGGTCGCCAGCGCCCGGCTCGCGCAGGACGCGGGGCGCCACCTCCAATCGCTGGAAGATCTCGCCGAGATCTTCCTGCGCGCCGACTCCTACTTGCCGGCGCTCCAGAATCTCGAGGAGTGCATCCAGTCCGCCGAGCGTCTCGGCCTCGACAACGAGCGGATCGCCGCCCTGGAGGTGAAGGCGGCGCAGGTGCTCATCGAGAAGAGCGATGCCGCGTCCGCGCTGAAGCACCTCGCGCGCGCGCGCGCCCGCACCGTCGCCGAGGCGACGCCCGAGCTGATGGCCCGCATCCACCTCCAGAACGCGCGGGCCCTGATCGAGCTCTCCCAGTACGAAGAAGCGCTCTCCACCTGCGAGCGCGCCTTCACGATCTTCAAGGACCGGAACCTCCTCGCGCCCCTCGCCCACACGTACAACTGTTACGGCCGTATCTACTACCGGCTCGGCGAGCTGGACCGCGCGAAGGAGTACTACGAAGCGGCGCTCCACCTCTTCCGCTGGGACCTGAACGACGACGAGGGCGTCATCCGCGCCCACAACAACCTCGGCGTTCTCTACCGCCATCTCTCGGACTGGCGCCAGGCGACCTGGCACCTGCTTCGCTCCATGGAGCTGAGCCAGCGGCTCGGCTCCTTCGCCTATTTGGCCGTCTCCTCCGCCAACCTCGGGACCGTCCATCTGAAGGCCGGCTCGGGGGAGGAGGCGCGCGAGCATTTCGACCGCGCGCTGAAATCGTACGTGCAGATCGGACGCGACGCGGGCGTCGCCCGTATGCGGACCGGACTCGCCACCATCGCCACCTTCCGCCACGACTACGCGGCGGCCGAGGCGCACCTCTCCGAGGCGCGGCAGATCACCGACCGGCTCGGCATCTCGCGCGAGCAGGTGCTGGTCCTCTTCGGGCGCGCCGAGCTCCACCACGAGAAGAACGAGCTGCCCGAGGCGCTCCGCTACTACGACGAGGCGCTCCAAGCGGCCCGCGAGATCGCGCCCGAGGGCGACATGGTCGGCGAGCTCCAGCGCCGCCGCGCCGAGGCGCTGGCGCAGCAGGGCGACACGACCGCCGCGCTCCTCGCCGCCGAAGACGCGCTCCAGCGCGCGACCCGACTGGGCGACCAGCTGGAAGAGGGCGGCGCGCGCCGCGTCCTCGCGATCATCCACACGCAGGAAGGCCGCTACGTCGAGGCGCACCGCGAGTCGCGCGAATCGATTCGGATTCTCGAGGCGATCCACGAGCGCATGGAGCTGGCGCGCGCGTACCTGGAGCAGGCCCGCCGGATGCCGCGCGAGAGCGATCCGGAGCGCCTGCGCGAATCGCAGAACCTGGCCTTCAAGGCGATGTACCTGTTCGAGCAGCTCGGCATGGAAGACGCCATGCGCTCCGCCGAGTCGGTGCTCCGCGACCTGAACGCTCCGAGCTGGCTCTCGGCGCCGCGCGGCGCGCGGCCCGCCCCGCCGCAGCTTCCGGCCGCCCAGGTTCAGGACGTCGCCCGGGCCCACGGCGTCATCTCGCAGAACGCGCGAACGCTCGACGTCGTGCGGAAGGCCTCCGAGCTCCTATCCACCCCGGCCCGCGTCCTCATCCAGGGCGAGACCGGCGTGGGGAAGAACCTCCTCGCCTACATGTTCCGCCAGTTCGAGGTGGAGCGCGGCAAGCCGTTCGTCGAAGTGAACTGCACCAGCCTTCCGGGCGACCTGGTCGAGAGCGAGCTCTTCGGCTACGTCCGGGGCGCCTTCACGGGCGCGGCGATCGCGAAGCGGGGCATCTTCGAGGAGGCGGACGGAGGGACGATCTTCCTGAACGAGATCGGGGAACTCTCGGAACGGACGCAGGTGAAGCTGCTCCAGGTGCTGGACGACGGCACCTACCGGCGCCTCGGCGAGGTTCGGGCGCGCCGCCTGAACGTGCGGATCATCTCCGCCACGAACAAGGATCTCGACGCCGCGGTGAAGGCCGGCTGGTTCCGCGCCGACCTCTTCTACCGGCTCGGGCAGGTGATCCTGTCGCTCCCGCCGCTCCGCGAGCGCCGCGAGGACATTCCGCTCCTCATCCTGAACTTCCTCGACGAGCTGGCGGCGCGCGAAGGGCGCACGGTCGTCCTGGCCGAAGACGCGATGGAGTACCTGACGTCGCTCCCGTGGCTCGGAAACGTCCGCGAGCTGAAGCACAAGATCGAGTCGATCTTCCTCTGCGCGGGGAAGCAGGAGCTGGTGGACCGCACGATGCTCCTGAAGCTCCTCCACCCGGGCGGAGCGCCCCCGACCGAGGTCCCCTCGGCCCGCGGGCTTCGCCGAAAGGTGGACATGCTGAAGCGCGAGGAGGTCCTCGCCGCGCTATCCCGGAACGGCGGCAACCGGAGCCGCGCCGCCCTCGAGTTGGGCATCACCCGCAGGCATCTGATCCGCCTCCTGAAGCAGATCTACTAGCCCTCCCGTAGCCATCCCAGGTGTGACATGGAGGTCGTCTAGCCCCATGCGGGGTGGGACATTCTTGTTACTCATTATTTTGCAGTAGGTTATCTCAAATCGCCCCTGTCAAGGTGTGACATGCGTGTCACACCGACACCTCGCAACCCCCCGGCTCCCAGCGCCGCGCGGCGGGCGAGCGCTCTCCGAATGGGCCAGTCCATAAGGGCTTGGGAGTTTCCTTCAGGAATCGGTTGGTTCGAGCCGAGCGCGGCACGCCGGATGCCAATAGGAACTGGTAACCGCCGGCAACGAGCCGAAAGGGGCCGGGGGATTCCGAAGAGAAAAGACGGGCCGCGGAGGATGGGGAGCTCTCAGAAGATGCCGTCGGTAGAGCTAGACCTCGTCTCTTCGTCCTTGTGGACATAAAGGCTCCTTGAGCGACTCTCGCTGGGTGCCTCATCCGTCCGCGACCCGCGATTCTTAGATCGAAGCCTTGATTCGAAACAGGGTCCCCCCCCACCCGCGTACCGCACCGCTTCTTAGCCCGACACCTCGCGATCGTCCTCCGAGCCGGTTCCGCTTCCTTCGGGCAGTCGGGGGCGGACGAGGAGTTCGCGTTCGCGCGTGGCCAACGCCTGACCCGGCTTCGAGCGCCGCGGCTTCGAAACGAATTTGCGTTCGGTGTAGATCACTGGGACCCGCGTCAGCTTCCGTGCCTTGCTGAAGTAGGCGGCAATGGAGGCCGCCTCCTCGAGCGTCCGGGGTGTGGGGACAGCGGTCCGCGTCGGCCGGCGCAGGATCACGTGGGATCCCGGTACCCCCACGACATGGAACCAGTAGTCGTGGGGTTGACTGAGGCGATGGGTGATGAGGTCGTTGTCGGTGTTGTTCCTCCCGACCCAGACCGCCCACCCGTCGCGAGTGACAAACGTCCTGGGTCTGGTCGAACGGTGCGCCCCTGGAGATCGGCGCTCGGGACGTTCCGCGCGGGGTGGCGCGGAGGAACGTCGTAATAGGCGGCTCCCCCGTCGCTCACCCCGTGCACTGAGATCGAGTGCCGCCTCATGGAAGAAGGCGTCGAGCGACGTCAGTGCTTCCTTCGGCGGCTGGTCATAGACGACGCGCCGCACCTCGGCCACCCCGGCCAAATTCTTCCGCGTCCGGGCGAGCCGCCGCTCTACGAGCGCGAGACCCCGTTCGCCCTTCTTCGCCTTCTGGAAGAATCGCGTCGCGTTGTCGTGAGGGGAAAGGGCCGGGTCCAACACGAGACGGACCCGGGAACCCGGCGAGTCCGCGTATGGATCGGGGAGTTCGACGCGACTCGCCCCCCTCGGAACTTCGGCATAATAGGTCAGCAGGATTTCCCCCCGCCGGCGGTCGAGGAGATGATCCTCGGCCGCCTTCTTGTCTCCCTCGAGCGCGCGCTCCCGCCGCTGGAGCATCCGCTCCGCCTCGCGGAGCATCCGGTCGATCTCGCGTCGGAAGTCCTCGTGGAACGCGGTCTCGATGCGGGCGCGGAGCGCGTCCCGGGCGGGCTCGCCGGCGGCGAACTCCACGGCGGCGGGCCGCGGCGCGGGCCGATCGGGCCCAA
>DATIQI010000099.1:0-2960 GCA_035470985.1 Acidobacteriota bacterium | reverse complement strand
CCTGGTCTGCCGGTTCATCAACGACCGGGACCGGGCGGAGGAGATCAGCCAGGAGGTTTTCCTACGCGTCTTCCGAAACCGGGAGCGGTACCGGAAGAGTGGGAAGTTCTCCACATGGATCTTCACCATCGCGGTGAACCTCACCAAGAACGAGATCCGAAGCCGCGTTCGCCATCGCGGAACGTTCAGTCTGGACGCCATGGAGGAAGATTCGAGCGGGCAGGGCGTGTCGTTTCCCGACTCGAAACCGCTCCCCGACGAGGACCTGAGCGCCCATGAGATCGGGCAGAAGGTCGCCGAAGCGCTGCTGAAGATCCCCGCTCGCTATCGCGAGGCGGTGGTGCTTCGAGACGTCGAGGGGCTCAGCTACGAGGAGGTGGGCCAGATCCTCAAGATTCCGGGCGGCACGGTGCGCTCGCGCATCAATCGCGCCCGGCTCATGTTGAAGGAACGGCTCAAGCCGCACCTCACCTTGGAGGATGTATGAACTGCCGGTCCGCAGAGTCCCTCTTCTCCGCCCTCATCGAGGATGAGCTGAGTCAGAAGGAGCGTCGCTTCCTCGAGGCGCACCTCCTCTCCTGCCGGAAGTGCTCCGTGAGTCTCAAGGAGACTCGCGCCGCCATGGAGATGTTCCAGAGCCTCCCCACGGAGGAGACGAGCCCTCACTTCGAGGAGGACGTGATGGCGCGCATCCGCTCCGGCGAAGGGCTCCGCCCCTCGCTCGTCGAGTGGCTCCGCGGCCTGCTCGCCCCCGCGTGGCTCCGTCCCGTCGCCGTGGCCGGCGCCGGCGCGTGTGCCGTGTGGATCGCCGCGCTCGTCGCGGGTCCGTATTTGAACCCGGGGGACCGGACCGCGCCCGTGGCGGTCGTGACGCCCGCGCCCTCGACCGGTGAGACCTCCGCGCCCGCCGGTTCCGACGCGCCGGAAGGCACGAGCGTGGCCCAGGGCTCGGTTGGCCCGACCAGGGCACCCTCGAGCGCCGAGCTGGCCGGCGTGACCGCTCCGCCGTCGCGCCCCGATCTCTCCGCTTCCACCCGTGCGCGCACCGAGGAGCCGGCCGATCTGGCGACCGCCCCTCGCGAGACGGCGGGGCAGGGGTTCGCGGAAGGAGGGGACCCGTCGACTCCGAGCGCGAGCTACGTGGACGAGTACATCACGGACCAGTTCTACCTCGAACGCGGCAACGGCGGATCCAGCTCCCCGGGCATCACTCCGGTATCGGGCCGGCCCTCCGATGACGTGTACATCGTCTTCTAGCCGGCGGCCCACGAAGCCTCTCTTCGCGGCGCGGCCGGTCGCGGCCGCCGCGTCGCTCCTCACGGCATGGCTGGCCGCGATGGCGCTCTGGCCCGCGCCCGCCGGGGCCGTTCCCTACACCCGCGCCTTCCGCTCGGATGACGCCTCCCTCCTCGGCGTCGTCGATTCCGTTCAGTCCAGCGTTCTCACCGTTGTGGCCTATCCGCCCGCCGACGGCTCGTCCCGTTCCGGCAAGAAGCGGAGGCTCATCGGGACCGCGCTCGCCATCTCGGGAAACCGATTCATCGCCTCGGCCAGCGTCGCCATCCCGGGCGGGCGCGTGCGCGTGCTCCTCGGCGGCGGCGTGGAGCGGCCGGCCACGCTGCGGGGGGTGGATCGCCAGTCGAACATCGCGCTCTTCGAGGTCGAGGGCGCGACGCTCCGCCCGCTCCGGCCCGCGTCCCCGCGCTCGCTCGCGATCGGAAGCTGGGTGGCCGTGGTGTCGAACGTCGCGATCACGCGCCCGCAGGCCTCTCTGGGCCGGATTCTCGGCCGGGGAGAGCGTCTCGACTTCGCGCAGAACGGAGGAGAGGTTCTCGAGATCGACGCTCCGAGCTATCCCGGGTCGACCGGCGGCGCCGTGCTCAACGAGGAAGGGGAGTGGGTGGCCGTCGTGGTCGGACGCGCCGCGGTCGAGTCGGCCGACGGCTCCCGGGTCGGCATGGAGCCCGAGAGCGCCGGCGCCCCGGATCTCAACGGAGTGCTCATCGCGCTTCCGGTGGAGCATGCCGGATGGATCGCGAACGAGCTGGAGCACTACGGAAGCGTCCGCCACGGGTTCCTCGGGATCCAGCTCCGGCGCGCCTCCGCGACCGCGGAGTCGCTCGGCGTGCTGGTCGCCGCCGTGGTGCCGGGGAGCCCGGCCGACTCGGCCGGCTTCCGTCCAGGAGACCGCATCCTCGCGGTGGAAGGGGAAGAGACGCACAGCGCCGACGAGCTGACCGCCATGGTTCGCGCCGCGCGCCCTGGCGACGAGATCGAGGTGACGGTGCTCCGCAAGAACGAGATCTTCCCGATCCGCGCCGTCGTGGGGGTTGCCACATCGGGATTGCCCATCGGCCCGCGCCTCGCGCCGGAGATGCTCCGGCAGAAGAAGGACGAGCTCGAGCGCCTCGAGCTGGAGAAGCGACGCCTCCAGGAAGAGATCCAGCGTCTCGAGGAAACCCCCGGCCGCTAGCCCGGCCGCGCGGGCTGTGCTAGCCTGCGCGACATCGTGATCCTTCCCCTGCTTCTCGCCGGCCTCGCCGCCGCGCTGGGCGGGTGCGGCGCTCCCTTCGCCGAAGGATCGAGCCGGGACCTGACCGTCGTCTCGAGCCTGCCCGAGAACGCTCCCGAGCTTCTCCTCCTTCGCGCCGTCGTCCAGCGCCCCGCGATCCGGATCGACGGGGAGACCTCCTATCGGATCCGGTTCGCCAGGCCCGGAGAGCCGCGCGCGCTGCGAGCCCCCAACGTGATCCTCGCCGGCTTCGGACCCAAGGACCAGATCCCCGGCGGAAGACGAACGGCGCCGCTCCGCGAATCGCTCGAGCGCTCGTCCCGGCCGTACGCGTTCGTGCCGGATCTCTGGAGGCGGGGGCAAGCTGTCGGCATCTTCTGGACGGAGACGCGCGAGAAGTGGATCTCCGCGCTCTCGCGCGACCAGAACCGTTTCTTCCTCGAGCTGG
>DATIQI010000098.1:0-9754 GCA_035470985.1 Acidobacteriota bacterium | reverse complement strand
GCTCTTTTTAGCGGAATGGAAGTTAGAGCTGAACAGACGGTCATCCCGGTGGCCCTGGGTTTTGAAGCAGTTGTTTTGTCCGTAGCCGCATTTTCCTTCCCGAGGAACGGATCCCAGGCCATCGCCTGCTCGAACATCGTCTGCGGGCGCGGCGTGGGAAGCGCGACGTGCCACGCGCGCGCGGCGAGGTCGTAGACCCAGAGGTCGCCGAACGGGTTCTCGGGGACGCTGTTGTTCGCGCCGGCCCAGAGGTAGAGACGGTTCCATCGCGGCGAGAAGGCGATGGTGGAGTAGGAGTGGCGGTCGTAGGGCGTCGGCGTCCCGGTGTTCGCCGGAAGGGGCACCGTCTGGCCCCCCTGGCGCACCCAGTTCGTGACGCTCTCCAGATTCAACTGGTTCGACGCGACGTCGTAGTACCAGATCGCGTTCCCGTAGATCGAGTAGGGCCGTGTCGCGTCGAGGTAGCCGTCCCAGAGGATCATCCGCTGGCCGAGGCTGTCGTAGCAGAGGTGGCTCCACCCGCGGGGATCGAAGGAACCCGAGAAGCCGGGCAGACCCACGACCGTCGGGGCGGGCCGCTGCACCCACGTGTTCGAAGGGATCGGAAGCGCCGCGTCGGCCGGATTCGCGACGACGAACGCCGCGACGGCGACGATGGCGCGCGCGGTCCGGTTCATGGCGTCCTCCGCGTCACGGGGCCCTCAGGTCGCGCGTCGCGGACGGGGGATCGGAGTCGCCACCGGCCTGCACGCCCTTGAATCCGGGGCCGATGGGCCACCCGGGATTCGAGAGCTGTCCCTCGAGCTCGTAGGCGCCGACGTCGAAGGGACTCGTGCGCGTCGTGGCGTTGAAGTCGTTCGCGGGCGCGTACGTGACGTCGGCCACCCCGCGGAGCGGGGACCCCGACCGGGGCCAGAAATCGAAGGCGGACGGGTCCACGAACGCGCCCGCCGCCGTCCCGCCGGCGAAGAAGCGCGCGTTGTCCAGCGTCACCCCGGAGAGCGACCCCTCCACGTAGTTCGAGCGGGCCGTGCCCCCGCCGAGCGTCGCGTTCACCGCCGCGGCGCCGGGGCAGTAGATCGCGTTGTTCGCGAGGATCATGTTCGTCGCGCCGGTCCAGCGGACGTAGACGCCTTCGGGCGTTCCGTAGATCGTGTTGTTCGCGATCGTCACGTTCTTCATCGTGGCGATCTGCGTGTGCGGCGAGGCCGTGATGCCCGTCACCGAGGAGTTGAAGATCACGTTGTTCCGCACGACGGCGTCCGACACCACCTGGATTGCCTCGCCGGAGTTCCAGATGGCGTTCCCTTCGACGATGTTCGGGGCCGAACCGCCGCCGTAGACGAAGATCCCCGGGTATTGGCGGCCGATATTGTTGTCGTGGATCACGTTGTTTCGGATCAGATTGCCGCCGCCGCCCGGTTTCACTTCGATGCCGTCGTTGCCGCCGTCGCTCGTCGCGCGGAGATGGTGGATCCAATTGCTCTCGACGACGGAGTTCACCACGCGGCAGGCGTCGTAGTTGCAGCCGAGGTACATGCCTTCGCCCTCGGTGTTCCCGCCGCTCTGACCCGTGTCGTGGATGTGGTTTCTCCGAATGACGAACGCATCGTACGTGTAGCCGCTGCTGTTCATGGCGATGGCGTTGTTTCCGGTGCCCCAGATCTCGCAGCCCTCGATGGTCACGTGGTGGCCGCCGATGACGCGGACGCCGATGCTGCCGCCCTGGAAGCCGAGGTCCCGGAGCTCGAGGTACGAGCACTGGACCAGCTCGATGTTGTTCTGCGTGTCGATGTTGTCGGCCGGCCGCGTGAGTACCGCGCGCTCGCCGGGATAGGAGCGGATGACGACCGGGAGACCGGGCGTTCCGGCGCAGGTGACCGCGCGGCGCGCGCTCTGCGAGTAGTCGCCGCCGCGCAGGATCAGCGTGTCGCCCGGCTGGAGCGTGTTCGCGACGGTCTCGAATTCCTCGTCACCCGACGCGACGGAAGGGGAGATGGTGATGGTGCGCGACCAGGCGGCGCCGGGCGCGGCGAGCGACGCGCACGCCGCGACGGCGATGGCGGCGATCCACGTCACGGGCGCGCCGGTGCGGCGCGCCGACCACGCGACGAGCGACGTCAATGGATTCCTCCGGATGGCGCCCGCTCCAGGTCCTGGACGAGCGACGGCGCCGCGCTGAGAAGACGAGTTCGGTTCCCCGACCATCGGGTTCAAAACTAGCACAAAGAGTACCAGGGAACCGCGTCTCCTTCCCGGGCCGGGATTCGGCGTGATTCGAGCGCTCCGGAGGCGGTTTGGTCCCATCGGGCCACGCGCGGAAACCGCACCATGCGGTTCACGAACGGCCCGAAATGCACGGCGCGAGCGCGGGGGAAGCAAGCCCCGCACGAAGATCCGCGTCGCACGCGTAAAACCAGGTCGATTCTTCGCTTCAAACCCCCGGGCGGAGCCCCCCGGTTCCCGAGTTCGACACCATCCCGGGGCGCGCGAAGTAACCCTCAGCAAATGGCCTCAGGAATCCGATACTTGACGGGAGTCCCCCGAGGTCACCATCCTGGGGCGGGGGATGGCGCCCGAGGCGCGCTCCCTGCGACCGAGACGGCGTTCCCGGGAACCCCGAAACCCAAAGGAGACCAAGCGTTGAGTCAGTGGGGCAGGCGCTGGGCTGTCGGTGCCGCGCGTCGGCGCGCGGGCGTGGGCGCGGGGCGGCTCCTCACCGTCATCGTGGCCCTTCTCGCCTTCGCGGCTCCCGCGTGGGCGCAATCGAATCCCTACAACACGCTGACGCTCCTCTGGACGGCGCCCGGCGACGACGGCGACGTGGGCCAGGTGAGCGGCTACGAGATCCGGTACGACACCACCGCACCCTCGGCGGGCGACACCACGTCGTGGTGGAACGCGATCCCCTCGAGCCAGTGGATCTCGCGCTTCGGCACGCTGGCGCCCGCGGGCCAGACGGACTCCGCCCTCGCCACGGGACTCACGCAGGGAACCACTTATCACTTCGTGCTCGTCGCCATGGACGAGGCCGCCAACCGGTCCGGGTACTCGAACTTCGCCTTCGGGACGACGCAGTCGTGCGGCGCCCCCACGTTCGCGCCGGCTTCGTTCGCGGCCGCCGCCGACACGGGCGAAGTCCTCGTCACCTGGTCGCCGACGTCGGATCCCTCGGCCCTTTCGCTCCACCTGTATCGCGCGGTCGGCTCTTCGGGCTCGTTCGCGCTCTATCAGTCGCTCGCGCCGACGTCGAGTTCCTTCCTCGACACGAACGTGCAGCCGGGCACGACGTACCGCTACCGCGCGGCGTTCGCCGGCCCGGACATCCAGGGCGTGAACTGCGAAGGACCGACCGCGACGAGCGTCCCGGTCACGACGCCCGGTCTTCCGGGCGGCGGGACTTCGGAAGCGACGTCCGGACCGACGATCCACGCCTATCCGAACCCGTCGTCGGGACCCGTGAACGTCTCCCTCGAAGTCACTGGAACGCGGACGCAGGGCGTTCGGCTCCGCCTCTTCGACATGTCGGGGCGCTGGATCGCGACGATCACCGAAGGGGACTACCCGCCCGGAACGCACCTCCTCTCCTGGCCCCGCACGGGGCGTAACGGCGAGCGCGTGGCGCCCGGCTACTACGAACTCCTGGGAACGGTCGGCGGGACACGGGTCCGCGAGCGCCTGATCCTCCTTCCGTAGTCCGCGTGCCTCCGACGTCCCCGTCCGCCTGGCGCGTCCCGATCGCCCTCTTCACCGCCGGGGTGATCGCGCTTCTCCTCGTCTACCGGGAGACCGCCGCGTCCTTTCCGCGCGTCTGGAGCCACTCCGACACCTACACGCACTGCTTCTTCGTCCTACCGGTTTGCGGGTGGCTCGTCTGGCGGAAGCGGGACGTGCTTCGCGCACTGACCCCGGCGCCCGAGCCCTGGGGCCTCCTCCTCCTCGCGGGGGCGGGACTCCTCTGGCTTCTCGCCGACGCCGTGAACGTTCTGATCTACGCCCAGCTCGGGCTCGCCGCGATGATCCCGGCGCTCGCGTTCACGCTCTTCGGACGCCGGGTTGCCCGCGCGCTCACCTATCCCTTCGCCTTCTTCTTCCTGGCGGTCCCGTTCGGCGAGGTGATCCAGCCGTGGCTCATGCAGCTCACGGCGAAGTTCACCGCCGCGGGGCTCCGTCTCACCGGCATTCCGGTCCACGTGGAGGGCCTCTTCCTGACGACGCCCAACTCGCGCTGGCGCGTCATCGAGGCGTGCAGCGGCCTCCGCTTCCTCATCTCGATGTTCACCCTCGGGACGCTCTTCGCCTACCTCCGCTTCCACCGGCCCGGCACCCGGCTCCTCTTCGGCGCGCTCTCCATCGCGATGCCGCTCGTCGCGAACGGACTGCGCGCCTACACGATGGTTCTCGTCGGCTACCTGAGCGACATGAAGGTCGGCGTCGGACTCGATCACTACGCCATCGGCTGGGCGCTCTTCGCCCTGGTGATGGCCGTCTTCTTCTTCGTGGGGAGCCGCTGGCGCGAGGCGCCGGTGGAGACCATGGCGTCCGGTCCCGGCGAAGGGGCGGAGCCCGCGCCGGCGTCGTCCGGGCGCGCCCCGAGCGTCCGCGCGGCGATCGCCGCCGGGACGGCCGCGCTCCTCCTGGTCATCGCCCCCTGGGCGGTGGCGCGAGGGCTCCCCTCCGCCGATCGAGCGGACGCGCCGCCCCTCGCGGCGCCCGCCGCCGCGCCGGGGTGGATGGAGCAGGAAACGCTGGCCCCGTGGCGCCCCTCGTTCCGTGGGACGACCGACGAAGTCCGCGTCTCCTTCGCCTCCGGCGATTCCCTCGTCGACGTCTACGTCGGCTTCTACCGCTCCCAGCGGCAGGGAGCCGAGCTGATCCACTTCGAGAACGTCGTCGTCCCGCGGAACGACGAGACGTGGCGGACGGTTTCCGAGGGCTCCAGGAGCGTCGTCGCGGGCTCGGAGCGCCTGGAGGTCCGCGAGACGCTGGTCCGCTCCGAAATCGAGCGCTACGTGGTCTGGTCGTGGTACTGGCTCCCCGATACGTTCACCTCGAGCCAGGTCGCCGCGAAGCTCCTCCAGGCGCGCGCGCGGATCCTCTACCGCCGCGACCACGCGGCCGTCGTCATCCTCTCCGCGCCGTACGAGACGGACCCCGAGACGGCGCGCGCGCGCCTCCGCGCGTTCGTGTCCGACATGCTGTCGTCCGTCCGCGAGTCGCTCCGCCGCGCCGACGGCGCGCCGCGTGCAAGTTGAGGCACCGGGTGTACCAAAGCGCTCGTGGCTCCCACTCGCGGAACGCACGCCGGGCCCCTCTCCGCGTCTAACTCCGCATCGCGGTGTCTCATCCTTCCGCGCGGTTCGCACGAAGCGGGCTGGCACCGATCCTGCCATGCACGATCGAAGGGTTAGGGAACTCTCATCGTCCATGCCCAGAGCAAACCGGCCGAAAGGCCGGGGCGCAGAGTCACGGGGCTCTCGAGCCCGCGGCGTCCTATGCCGCGGCTCCTGCCGGCCGGGCCGCCATGGACTGACCATCCGTGGCGGATCGAAGGGGGTCCGCCCGCACGATCGCGAAGCGCAACGGGGAGGACATCCATGGAGAAGCATCGCAGCGCGCGGTTGGTCGCGTGGCGTCGTCGGGGCGCACGCATCTGTCTCTTCGTAGCGGTCGCGCTCGCCGGGGTCGTCGCGGCGCCGGCGGCTCTCGCCCAGACCTCGGCCGACTCGACGGTGCTCCTGAACTGGACCGCGCCGGGCGACGACGGCACGGTGGGGCGCGCGACCAGTTACGACATCCGGTTTCGAACCACGGCCATCTCCGGAACCGACACCCTGACGTGGTGGAACGGGGCCACTCAGGCAACCGGCGAACCGACGCCCGGAAACGCGGGCGCCACCGACTCGTTGCGCGTGCGCGGCCTCCAGCCCGTCACCACCTACTACTTCATGATCCGCGCCGCGGACGAGGTGCCGAACTGGTCGGGCTTCTCGAACGTGGCGGTGAAGTCCACGTCGGGCGACGTAACCGCGCCGGCCGCCGTGGCCGATCTTTCGATCACGGGCTCCACCGGCACGTCGCTGGCACTTCGCTGGACGGCGCCGGGCGACGACGGAAGCAGCGGCACGGCGTCGAGCTACGACATCCGCTACTCGACGTCCCCGATCACGGGCGCCAACTGGGGGAGCGCGAGCCTGGCGACGGGCGAGCCGGTTCCGGCCTCGGCAGGCACCGTGCAGACCTTCACGCTCGGGGGCCTCTCCGGGAGCCAGACCTATTACGTGGCCATTCGGGCGACCGACGACCGCGGCAACATCGGCGCGCTTTCGAACGTGGTGAACGGGACGACTTCGGATACGGTCGCTCCGGCGCCGATCCGCAATCTCTCGTACTGGCTCTCCCCGGGCGCCCAGGGATTCGGACCGGCCGCGATGCGCGAACACCCCGTCTCGGAGCGACATGATTCGTTCTAACCGAACCCTTCTCCGCCTCCCGCGCGCGGCGCGGGCCTGGCTCGCCGCGGGCGCGATCGCGCTCGCGGCGGCCCTGCCCGTTCGGGCCGGGGCCGACACGATCGAACTCGGCTGGACGGCGCCGGGCGACGACGGAACCACGGGTCGCGCGGCGGCGTACGAGCTTCGCTACGCGGCGACTCCCATTTCGGGCGCCGACACGCTCGGCTGGTGGAACGGCGCCACGTCCGCCGGAGTCCTGCCTCCGCCCCTGACGGCGGGGAGCGCCGAGCGCTTCACGGTCATCGGCCTCACCACGGGCACGACCTATTACTTCGCGATCCGGACGGCCGACGAGGTACCGAACTGGTCGGGCTTCTCCAACGTCTCCGTCCGGCAGGCGGGCGCGCCGGGCGGCCCGCTGGCCACGCCGGCCGATTTCAGCGCCGGCCTCGTGACCGGAGGCGTTCGGCTCTCCTGGACCGAGCCTGCGTCCGGAGCGGGCGAGGGGTACCACGTCTACCGGCGCACGGCGGGCGGAGCCTCACCCGACACGCTTCTCGCGACGCTGGCGGTGGTGCAGACCGCCTGCATCGATTCGAGCGTCGTGGGCGGCACCGCGTACGAGTACCGCGTGGCGACGTACCAGGGGAGCACGGAGGGAACGCCGGCGGTCGCCTCGATCAGCGTGCCCGTGGATCAACTCATCGCCACGACCAGCGAGGTCCACGGCTACCCCAATCCGGCCCGCGATCACGTCACGCTTCGATTCCGCGCCGGGACCGCCGACGGTCAGCCGGGGCGCGTCCGCGTCGTCATCTTCGATCTGACGGGACGCCGGATCAGCCAGCTCCTGGACGACGTCCTTCCCGCCGGCGAGCAGGCGATCGAGTGGGTGTGCCGGTCGGACGCGGGACAGGCCGTCGCGCCCGGGATCTACAACGTGATCGTCGACGCCCCCACCGGGCGAAGCGTCACGCAGCTCGCCATCCTGCCCTAAGCGCGCGCCTTCGCGCCGCGCCCCGTTCCCGGATCGCGCCGAACAGGCTATCCTCGCGTGTCACCGGCCGCGCCCCGCGCGGCCCCTCCGCGTCCGAGGATCGATCCGTGTCCGGTTCCACGAGCAGGGAAGCACGCCCCGAGCCCCCCTTCGCGCTGAGCGTCGACGTCGAGGATTACTTCCAGGTCCAGGCCTTCGCCTCGCGCGTCCCCCGCGCCTCGTGGGGCGACTTTCCCTCGCGCGTGGTCGCGAACACGACCCGCCTGCTCGATCTCTTCGACGAGACGGGGGCGCGCGCAACCTGCTTCACGCTCGGCTGGGTCGCCCGCGAGCACCCCGCGCTTGTCCGTGAGATCGCGCGGCGCGGTCACGAAGTGGCGTCCCACGGGATGGACCACCGGATGATCACGGAGTTGACGCACGCGGAGTTCCGCGCCCAAGCCGTGGAGTCGAAGGCGCTCCTCGAGGATCTCGCGGGCCACGCCGTCCGCGGCTATCGCGCTCCGAGTTACAGTGTCGGGCGGGGGACCCTCTGGGCGCTCGAGATCCTGGCCGAGACGGGTTACGCGTACGACTCGAGCATCTATCCGATCCGCCGCCGGCGGTACGGATACCCCGAGGGGCCGACCGTCCCGGCGCTCCTTCCGGCGGGGAAGGGGACGCTCGCCGAGTTTCCGATGCCGACCATTGGGATCGGCCCGGCGCGCCTCCCCGTGCTCGCGGGCGCCTACTTGAGACTCTTTCCCTCGTGGATCTCGCTCGCCGCGCTCGCCCGGCACGCCGCCGCCAGGCGCCCGCTGGTGGTGAACATCCACCCCTGGGAGATCGATCCGGAGCAGCCGACCGTCACGCCGCCGCGGCGCGGACCCTGGACGCACTACGCGCGCCTCGGTTCGACGGAGCGGATCCTTCGCGAGATCCTCCGCCGCGGCCCGTTCGACACCGTCGCGTCGCGTCTCGAGGAACTCGGCCTCGTCACCGCGTCGCCTCCCGGCCGCGCCTCCGCCTCACTCCCGTGACCGCGGACGTTCTCCTCTTCGCGATCGCGGGGATCCTCGCGGCGCTTTCGGGCGGCGCCGTGATCCTTCTCGCTCCGGGCCGGGCGCCCACGCTCCTCGCGGGCGGCGCCATGGCGCTCCTCGGGCTGCTCCAAATCGGATTCGCGCGCGTGGCCCTCGACGCCCCGTGGGGCGGCGAGGGGATCTGGTTCCGGCACACCCTGACCCTCGCGCTCCCGACCACGACGCTCTGGGTCCTTCTCTCCGTGACGCTGGGACGGAGGCCCGGCGCGCCGCTCGCGCGGCACTGGCGCGTCTACCTCGTGGCTCAGATCCTCCTCGCGGCGGCCGCGCTGGGATGGAGCGCGCTCGGCCCCGAGCCGGTCGGGGCGGGGAGCAGCGCGCTCGAACTCGACGGCCCGTCGCGCTTCATCCTCCTGATCCTGCTGCTGAACATCGTGCTCTTCTCGGTGAACTTCGAGGCGACCTACGTCTCCTTTCCGCGCCGTTACCGTCGCGCGTTCCGCCCCGCGCTCCTCGGGATCGTGCCGTGCGCGATCTTCTACGCCTCGCTCTCCGCGAGCGGGCTCCTCGGCGGGAGCGCGGCGCTCTCCGACATCGCCGTCGGCACGGGGCCGGTCGCGCTGCTCGCGCTCCTCCTGCCGGTCTCCTTCGTCCGGCGGCATCTCGGCTCGGCGCGCATCGCGCCGACCCGGCACCCGGTCACGGCCACGACTTCGTTCCTTCTCGCGGGAACGTTCCTCATCGCGACCGGCGCGCTCTACTGGATCTCGCACAGCTGGGGGATCGGCACGGCGCGCGGCATCTGGGTGGTGGCGGTGGGAGGCGTCATCGTCGGCGTGACCCTGATCGCGTTCTCGAATCGAGAGCGGCGCCGCGTGGAGCGCGCCCTCGCGCCGATCTGGAGCGACTGGCGCGGCCCGTATCGAAGCGCCGTCGCGCACGCGATCGCGCCGCTCGAGGAGATGAGGACGCTCGCGAATCTCTGCGCCGCCGTTCCGGCGAACGCGAGCCGGATCGCCGATCTCGAATCGGTGACGCTCCTCCTCGCGCATCGGCCCACGTCCTCGTTCCGCGTCGTCTCGAGCACGCTCGCCCCCGTGCCCGAGACGAGCGTGCTCGCGCGCGATCCGCTCGCCCTGGAGCTGCGCCGCGCGCGGCGCGCGATCCGGCTCTCCGGACGTCCCGACGATCTCGAATACGTTTCGATCTACGTCGAGAACCGTGAAGCGATCACCGCGTGCGGCGCGCGCGTCGCGGTTCCGGTGTGGGGTGACGAGGAG
>DATIQI010000097.1:0-3753 GCA_035470985.1 Acidobacteriota bacterium | reverse complement strand
GCTCCCCCGGCTGCCGGATATTTCCCAAGATCCTGAACTCCATCGTCACGTTGAATAATACAGGATAAAAATTTTCCATCGGGGGTTAGCGTTGGCGAATATTCTCGCTCGCTCGTTTCTGTAATTTTCTTCGTGGAGTTTTTTGAATAATCATAGGCTATGATGTCTGTACGCCCACTCGTGTCGGCCTGTGTGTAATAGATGGCGCTGGCCCTGTACGGCGAATCGGATCTCGTGATCAACCTCTCCGCCTCGCCGTTCCACGCGGGGAAGGGCCGCGCCCGCGACCGGATGCTCGCCACGCGCGCCATGGACGGCGTCGCCTACGTCGCGTTCGTGAACGCGGTGGGCGGACAGGACGAGCTGGTCTTCGACGGCAACAGCCGCGTCTTCGGCCCGAAGGGGGAGGAGATCGCGCGCGCCGCCGCGTTCACCGAGGACCTGGTGATCGTCGATCTCGACCTCGACCAGTCGTTCGGCGCTCGACTCAAAGACCCGCGAAGCCGCGAGGCCGCCCAGACCGAGAACGGCGAGACGCCGCTCCGCATCGTCACGCTCGCCGACATCGAACCACCCGAGAAGCCGGCGCTCCCGCCGCGCGCCGTCCGCGCGGTCGAAGGGCCCGAAGAGGTCTACGAGGCGCTCGTCCTCGGCACGCACGACTACGTCACGAAGAACGGGTTCCGTCACGTGGTCCTCGGACTGAGCGGCGGCGTCGATTCGGCGCTCACCGCCTCCATCGCCGTGGACGCGCTGGGCGGCGCGAACGTGACCGGCGTCTTCCTCCCGTCGCCCTTCACCTCGCACGAGAGCGCGGAGGACGCGGAAGCGCTCGCGAAGAACCTGGGGATGAACTACCTCACGCTCCCGATCGGCGCGGAGATGGAGTCGTACCGGAAGACCCTGGGGCCGATCTTCGCGGGACGCCCGGAGGACACGACCGAGGAGAACCTCCAATCGCGGATCCGCGGCAATCTCCTCATGGCGCTCTCGAACAAGTTCGGCTGGTTGGTGCTCACCACCGGAAACAAGAGCGAGTACTCCTGCGGCTACGCCACGCTCTACGGCGACATGGCGGGCGGGTTCGCGGTCCTGAAGGACGTGTACAAGACGCTGGTCTACGAGCTGTCGCGCCATCGGAACGCGCGCGCCGGCGCGCCGTGGATCCCCGAGCGGACGATCACGCGCGAGCCGACCGCGGAATTGAAACCCGGGCAGCGCGACACCGACACGCTCCCGCCCTACGAGGTGCTCGACCCGATTCTCCAGGCGTACGTGGAGGAGGATTGGGCGATCGACCGGATCGTGGGGCGAGGATTCGATCTCGCGCTGGTGCGGCGCGTGATCGCGATGGTGGACCGCGCGGAGTACAAGCGGCGTCAGGCGCCGCCGGGAATTCGGATCACCGCGCGCGCGCTCGGAAAGGATCGCCGGCTTCCGATCACGAGCGGCCACCAGCCCTGGCGGGACTGACCGGCCGCTACTTCCTTCCCTTCCGGAGTTCCCGCCGCAGCCACTCCCGCGCCGCTTCCACGTCGTCCATGGTGAGATTGTGCCCCGCGTTCTCGCGCTCCACCGCGACGTGGGCCCCGCCCGATTCGAGGATCGAGCGGAGGCGGACGATCTCCTCCGGCCCGCCGAAGGGATCGTGGTCTCCCGCCGCGATGAGGACGGGAATCCCGGCCAGCGAAGGCGGCGCCTCGGGAGCGTAGGGCACCATCGGACGGAGGAGCACGGCGCCTTGGACGGCGCCCGGGTGGCCGAGCAGGAGCCCGCCCGCTATGTTCGCGCCGTTCGAGAAGCCGACCGCGACGAGCGGGCGCGACTCGAGCCCGTGCTTCCGCTTCGCCTCCGTGATGAACGCCGCCAGCTCCGCCGCGCGGGCCTTCAGATCGTCCACGTCGAACACGCCTTCGCGAACGCGGCGGAAGAAGCGCGGCATTCCCGCCTCGAGGACGCGTCCCCGCGGACTCACGAGGGCCGCCCCCGGCGCGAGCATCGCTCCGAGCGGGAGGAGATCGTTCTCGTCCCCTCCCGTGCCGTGGAGGAGAAGGAGCGCGTAGCCGGGATCGTCGTCCCCGGCCGCGGGCGCGACGAAGGCGTACCGAAATCCGGCCAGCGGCTCGGGCGCGACGGAGGGCCGCTCCTGCATCAGCGGACGATCACCAAGGGCACGGCGTCTCCAGAATCGAGGTGTCGCGTCCGCAGGCGCGCCCAATAGCGGCCGGACGCGACGCGGCGGCCGCGGTCGTCGCGGCCGTCCCACGCGTGGCGCAGCTCCGCCGCGCGGACTCCGGGAGGCACGGAGAATACCCGAACGACGCGGCCTCGGACGTCCACGATTTCGATGCGCGTCCCCGCGCCCAGGTCGGGCGCCGTCGCGCCTCCGAACCCGACGACCCCGCCCGGGACCGCCGCGGCGCTTGCCCGCACGACGCACGCGCCGTCGCTCGGATTCGGGAAGACGTCGAGGCGGACGCGCCCGATCCTGGGCGGTGTTCGGGACGGCTCGGCTTCCGCGGCGGTGATCGTGAGCGCGCCGGGCCGGAGCACCAGGACGCGCGTCCGATCCGAGACGAAGAGGCCCGGGATCGCGCCGTTCATCGGCTCGAACGCGAGGGACGTGGCGCCTCCGGCGGGGCTCGTGAACGAAGCCTGCTCGAGCGGCGCGCCGCCGGGCCACGCCGCCCCTCGCGCCAGGACGACCGGGGCCGCGTAGGGCGGAGGCGCGCCGGGAGCGACCTGGTCGAGCGCGGCGGCGCTCGGCGCTTGAAGGAACGAGACGCCGGCTCCGTTCTGCGCGACGCCCAGAAGGCCCCCGAACGCGGAGGCCGCGCCGCAGGGCGCGCCCGCGGTCTGCTGCGCGGCGACGACGACCGGCGCGCCCGACGCGGGGACGCGCGCGATCTGCAGTCCGCCCGCGCCCGAGGCGATCGCGGCGTACGCCGATGTTCCCGAGTTCGGGAGCCATGCGATGTCGCGCGCGTAGGGAAGGCCCCAGGCGGCCGAGAGGGGCGCGGCGGCCCGCGGCGCGAAGGCGACCGTCGCGGGAGCGCCGCTCCCGATCGCGACGTCGGCGACCGCGAGTCCGGAGGCGCCGTCGGCGACCGCGATGGTCGCCGCGCTCCCCGCTCCGCGCACTTCGACGTCCAGCGCGTTCCCCGGCGTGGCCCACGTTCCCGCGACCACCGGAAGCCCGGAGAGCGAGTCGATCGCCGCCGTCACGTCCACCGCGACGATCCCCGCGCCCGTCCCGGCCGCGACCAGGGCCGGATCGAAGTAGGGCGACACCGGATCCGAGCCTGTGTCGGCGGCCGCCACGAACGCGATCAGACGCCCCGACGCGCTTCGGGTCCACGCCACGTCGGTCGCGAAACCCGACATCGGAATCGTGCGGAGGATTCGGTCGTCCACGCCGTTCAAGTCCGTGTCGAAGAAGTCCTCCCAGGCGCCGAAGATCGGATCCTCGATCAGGCGGAGGTCGACGAGCATCAGTCCCGAGGATCCGGCCGCGAGGAGTCCCAGATCGAACGTCTCGCCGCCCGCGGCGACGAATCCGGGGACCACCGCGAGCGCGGCGGCGTAGCCGGGAACGCGGATCGTTCCGATCAGGCGGTCGTCGCCGCCGTCCGCGTCCGCGTCGGTCGGGCCGATCGAGTCGGTGGCGGTCGCGCGCCAGACGCGGATCCCCTCGCCCCCCGCGGGGAGGAGCCAGGCGCCGCGCGCGGGGAGCCCGACCGGCCCGTCGCGGCC
>DATIQI010000096.1:0-5365 GCA_035470985.1 Acidobacteriota bacterium | reverse complement strand
GCGGGCGCTTCATCGTGGCCGCCACCCCGTCGGGGATCAGCTTGTCGCCGGAGGGCGGCGCGCACCAGTCGGTGATCACGCCCGGCATCGGCATCGCGCTGCCCGCCATCACCTACTACGAGCCCGCGTTCGCGCGGGAGGCCCCGGCAGGCGAAAATCGCATTGACACTCCGTAGCCGCGTTGCTAGTTTCGACGCGTCCCCCAGACATTCACCCGAACGGCCTGCCGGTGATCAACCCAGTCTCCTCGGAGAACGAAATGTCGCAACGCGTTGCGTGGCGCCTGAGCGCCCGTCTCGTCGTCATGCTCGTTGGGCTCGCCGCGCTCCTCGCCGCGTGCGCCAAGGATCCGGTTCGCGTCGATCGAAATCGACCGCCGACCACCTATCTCGTCGCGGCGCCCGCCGAGAGCGCGACCGCCTCGTATCGAATCCACCTCTACTGGCGCGGCGAGGACACGGATGGCTTCATTTCCGGCTTCCAGTGGTCCTGGGACGACTCCAGCGTGACCGCGTTCCACTTCACGACCAAGACCGACAGCATCTTCGAGCTCGGCGTGAACGACTCGGCCGACATCGCGGGCGGGACGAGCGAGACGCCCCCGGGCACCTCGCGCGCTCACACGTTCTTCATCCGTGCGGTGGATAACCTGGGCAAGCCGGATCCGAATCTGATCCGATGGAACCGCCGCCTCTACATCGCGCAGACGGTGAAGCCGACGATCGCCTTCACGGGCGACTATCCGAGCGGAGTCGGCATCGACTCGCTGTGCGACGGGCAGCCGTTCGAAGTCTGCTGGAGCGGCGCGGACGCCGACGGGCAGGTGATCGGGTACAAATTCGACGTCGGCGCCTTCCACAGCCCGATCGTTCGCGACTCCTGCGTCACGTTCAACGACCCCTCCGATCCGAACTCGATCGCGATGTCGAGCGGCGTCTATACGCTGACCGTCCAGGCCGTGGACAACGCCTACGCGCTCAGCGATCCGGGCGCGAGCAAGTTCATCTTCGTCGTGAACCGGGATCCCGAGACCTGGTTCGAAGACGCCTCGGGCGGACGCAGCGAGCCCGTCGGGTACTACATCCAGCCGTTCCTCCGGGGCCAGCCGATTCCGCCCGTCATCCGGCAGTTCGCCCAGGGGGACACGGTCCCGTACCGCTCAACCGTCTGGTGGAAGTGGAACGGTCAGGACCAGCCGTGCGACAACCCGAGCGGCATCGAGGCCTTCTCGATCGCCCTCTCCCAGGGCTCGCGCAACGAGGGCGACCCCTACACGATCGGCTTCATCGAGGAAGTCGCGCCCGGCGTCCCGTTCACGACGAACGATCCGGCCGTCCTCGGTCCGGCGGGCTTCACGAACTTGATTCTCGATTCGCTCGACGCCGGCAACAACATGCAGATGCTGGTCCGCGCCCGGGACGTGTCGGACCGCGTTTCGGGATTCCAGTACTCCGGGACGTTCCGGTTCAACTGCAACTTCCCCCCGAAGCTGACCGGATTCACGGTGTCGGACTCCTGCGGCGGCACCACGCGCTTCAAGGTGTTCCACTGGTCGGCGGACGACGAGGAGGACGGATTCCCGGCCACCGCCGAGCTGAACCTGGACAACCTCGAGACGATCGTCGTGCGGCTTCAGAACACCGGCTTCATTCCCCGATTCGCGGTTCCGGAGAGCGTGTTCCGCGGCTTCGCGCCCGACAATCCCCACTTCGCCGAGATCCGCGTTCAGGATCGAGGCGGGTACTGGTCGGAGGACGAGCTGAAAGTCACGTTCGACGTGAACTACCTGACTCCAACGTGTCCCTAGAACCGATTCTGCCGAGAGTAGAGGAGCACACGCGTCCATGAATCGAACGATCCTACGACTGGTCCCCGCGCTCTCCCTGGCGCTCGTCGCGGCGTTGTTCGCCGGATGCGGCAAGGACGCCGAGACCGGTCCCACCCCCGTGAAGCAGGCGCCCGAGACGGAGCTCACCTACGCGCCGCTGGAAGGGGACACGTCGGGATACCGCGTCCGCCTCTTCTGGAACGGATTCGACAAGGACGGGGAAGTCATCCAGTTCCGGTACGCCATCGACGACGACACGCTCGAGACCGACAAGACGAAGTGGAAGGCGACGGCGGGCAAGGACACGATCCTGCTGCTGCTGGTGGATCCCATCAAGGAGATCCGCGGGCACGTCTTCTGGGTCGCGGCCGAGGACAACGAAGGCCAGATCGACGCGTCGCCGGCGAAGCGGTTCTTCTCGACGAAGACCCTGCCGCCCTCGTCCGAGATCACCCGCGGACCCTCGGCGTTCAATTCGCTCATCGGACCGAACTTCACGTTCGAATGGGAAGGCCTCGATCCGGACGGCGGCGAGACCGGCGGACGGGCGCCCGTCGATTCGTTCGAGTACCTGCTGCTCCTGATCGGCGCCGTGAACGATCCGAATACGCCCCCGACCCACCCGCCGTTGCCGCAATTCGACCAGAATTTCTACGTGAATCTCATCAACCGGAGCACGGGCGACAATGTCGTGCCGCCGCACGACGACTGGCCGTGGCGGGGGGTTCGCGGGACGCGACTCCGTGTCCGGAACGCGACGCCGGGCGAATACGTCTTCGCGCTCCGCGCCGTGGACCTGGCGGGCGCGCGCGAAAAGAACCTCGCCTTCATCCGGAACATCCGCCACTTCACGGTCTCCAGCCGCAACGCGGGGCCGCAGCTGACCATCAACGCGAGCGTCCTGAATCAGCCGCTTCCGCCGGCGGTCGGGCCGAACGACATCCCGCGCCGCGAGATCCAGATCTTCGAGGGCGAGCTGATCTCGTTCTCCTGGACCGCGTCGGCCGAAGCGTACGGCGGCGAGATCGTCGGCTTCACGTACGCGCTCGACGACACGGCTTCGTTCCCGGCCGTGGACGCGCGGAATACGGGCGTGACGTACCGGCCCCAGGATCTTTCGATCGGACTCCACTTCCTGTTCGTCCGCGTGATCGACGACGGAGGGCTGATCACCAACGCCACGATCCCCTTCCGGATCGTCCACCCGTCCTTCAAGGATCCGCCGAGCGCGACGAATCCGCCGCAATACCTCTACGTGGACGACGCGCTGGCGCCCGGGAATTCGCTGACACGATTCTTCAATTTCCCGTCCGACGCCGAGGAGGACGACTGGTGGCGCGTCAATATCCTGACACCGATCTCGCTCGAGTTCGGGATGGGGCGGCGCGACTGGGATTCGTACGGCCGAGGGCTCGCCGACGGCGGCGGGACGCGGGTCCAACCGCTCCCGGCCGATCTGGCTCCGTACCGCGTGGTCATCTGGAACGTGGACGGCTTCAACAATCGCGTCGGCTCGGGGGTCCCGACGGCGCTCTGGCAGACGCTCGTCGGGGGAGCCTACAGCGAGCTCGGCGGCTATCTGCGCGCCGGAGGCACGCTCTTCCTCTCGGGCTTCTCGATCGCGACGAACGTCGTGTCGCCGACGACCGACCTGAACGCGAACTTCTCGCGGGGGCTCTGCTTCGCCTACGCTCCGGGATCGATCGGATACGGCCGCACGTTCTTCCCGCGCGCCATGATGGGCGTGGACGGCTCGCGCGGCGCCACGGAGGGGCTGCGGACCCTGGGCGCGAGGGACTTCGTCGAGGGCCGCGTCACGTCCCTGGGCACTCAGCTCGGATACGTGGCGGCCGAGGTGGACACGGGAATCACCGCGAAGTGGTACGAGAAGGCGTTCGGGAGCACCGACCCGAACACGCAGTGGTCGCTCGGACTGATCTCCATCGAAGGGTGGCGGATCGCGTCGCTCTTCAACTGCAACCCGAACCAGCCTCTGATCCGCCGGGAGAACAACACCTTCCCGATTTCGAGCCCGATCTACACGTACCACGGGGTGAATCAGGGCGTATGGCGCGAGCGAGCCCAGTCGCCGCGTGAGGGACTCGTGGTCGGCGTTCAGGTCCAGGCGCACGATCTCGGGGACTTCGCGGGCGGCATCATCACCCCGGCGACGAGCCAGGGAGCGATCGGCCGCGTGGTGGTCTTCGGATTCCCGGTCTACTTCATGAAGGATGCGCAGGCGGTCACCAACGTACGGAACGCCTTCACCTACCTGAACGGCTCGCCGACGCTGCCTCCCATGCCTTAGCGGCGCCGCATCGCGACACGACGGGGGATCCGAGCCTTGGCGCTCGGGTCCCCCTGTTTGCGTTTGGGGAATCGCGGGCGGGAAAGCTCCGGGCGCTGTCCTCGCCCTCGCTACGCGAGGGCTGCGGGGGCGCCCTCCGCTTTTCCGCCCGCGATTCCCCGGGTCCGGTGGCGGTTCCGGGCTCGCCTCCGCGCGGGTTGCTCGCGAGTCCTTGGCCGCGGCGTGTGTGGTCGGCGCCCCGCGCGTACTCCGCTCTCGATCCCGCCGGCCGCGCCGGGCGTCCACCCCTGTCTGTCTCGAGAGTGGCTGGATCGACGCCGCGCCTCGATGCCGGACTCCCGGCTCGACGCCGCGCCCTGGCCGCGGATCCGGCGGTGGCGCATGGGCGAACGGTTCGCGAGGGGAAACGCCGGGGCGGCTCGCGACGAGTGGGGCGCACTGGATCGGAGTTCCACGGGGGGTCGTACGGCGCGCGGTCGCCCCGACGACCGCCCGACATGATCGAGCCTGGCTCCGCGCTCGGGGGGCGTCCCCCTCGGGCGGCTCGCGCGACGAGCCCGTCCCAACGCACTGGCCCGCACGCGGCCGATGCCCCGCGGCCTCGCCGTACATCCGATGAGCCGGTTCGGAACGAGGCACCAGGGTGTACGGCGACCGATGGTGAGGTGCAGGAACAGTGCTCTGTGCGGCCAGCGACGGGAGATCCGGTTCTCCCCGAGGGGGGCCTCACGGCACGGCCCCCCGAGACTCCCCTGGTGCAACAGAGCGGCTAGGAAGACTCGGTCTCAGGGCAGTGCACCGCGCGGCGCGGCTCGGGGAGCCTGCGTCGCGGCGCTCGTGCGGCGGGGGGGGCTCGTGGGCGAGGAAGCGGAGGGCGCCCCCGCAGCCCTCGCGAAGCGAGGGCGAGGACAGCGCCCGGAGCTTCCTCACCCGCGAGCCCCTACCTGGGCGGAGGGCAAACGAAAACGGCCGCGGAGCCGAAGCCCCGCGGCCGTTCGTACTTCCTAGCGAATCGGTCTTACTTCGCCATCACCATCTTGACGACATCGCCCGTCACTTCGGAACCGTTATCGCCGCGAGCGCTGACCTTGGCGAAGTAGATTCCCGACGGAGCCTGGGCGCCGCGGACGGACGAGGGTAGCGGATTACGCATCGCCGTGATGTTGCCCGTTACTGCGCAATCGCCAAACGCAACCAGTATTTTGGTTTGCCGCCGGATGTGCTTCAAC
>DATIQI010000095.1:0-7913 GCA_035470985.1 Acidobacteriota bacterium | reverse complement strand
GCCGGGGCGGCGCCGGGCGCCTCGACCACGGCCAGCGGATCGACTTCCACGCGCCCGCTGGTCGGCTTCTCGGCCAGCGCGAGGACGCGCAGGAGGGTGCTCTTCCCCGCGCCGCTCGGTCCGCTGACGAAGACCCACTCGCCCGCCTGGAACGAGAGCGAAACGTCGCTCAGCGCGATGCGGTCGCGGTACGACTTTCCGACGTGCTCCAACCGAATCAGGGCCATCCCCACTCCATGGGTTTCCGCCCGGCGCGCAGCGCGAGATCGGCGCCGACTCGAATCGCGGTCGCGAGGCCCGCGGGATCGGGCGCCCCCGCGCGCGTCGCGCCGCCCCGCCCCGACTTCCAGGCGCGGTCGAACGCGGTGCCATGATCCACGGACGAGCGGACGAAGGGAAGCCCCAGCGTGACGTTCGCCGCCCCGCCGATCCCGTCGGCCTTCGCCGCGATCAATCCCTGGTCGTGATACATCGCGACGACGACGCCGAGATCCGGCCGGCCGACGTGCCGCGAGAAGAAGGTGTCGGCCGGGTAGGGCCCCTCGACCGCGATGCCGCGCGCCTTCGCCTCGCGAAGGGCCGGCTCGATGACGCGCGCCTCCTCGTCGCCGAACATCCCCTCCTCGCCGGCGTGCGGGTTCAGGCCCAGGACCGCCACGACGCGGCGGCTTCCCCACTTGAAGCGCCGAAGCGCCACGGCGGCGAACTCGATCGTCCGAACGAGCGACGGCGTCGTGAGCGCCGCGGAGACCTCGCGAAGCGGCAGGTGGACCGTCGCGAGGAGGAGCCGGAAGCGCCGTCCCACGAAGAGCATCTTCGTCTCGGGCGAGCCCGAGAGCGCGCCGAGGAATTCGGTGTGGCCGGGATAGGGGTAGCCGGCGAGCTGGAGCGCGTGCTTGGAGATCGGCGCGGTCACGATCCCGTCCACGCGGCGATCCATCGCCAGGCGCGCGGCGGCTTCGATGGCAAGGGCGGCGGCGCGCCCGGAGCCCGCGGTCGGATGGCCGGGGCTCACCGAGACCCATCCCTCCTCGCTCGTCACGACGAAGGGGATTCCGGGGGCGCTGTCGGAGGGATCGAAGCGCTCGGCCGAGGTGAGACGGAGCCGGGCCCGCGCGGCGGTCTGGTGGAGCGCGCGATCGAAGATCTCGGGGTCGCCGGCGACGACGATCCGGGCGATGCGGCGGAGGGACGCCAGGGCCGCGACGCGCGCGACGATCTCGGGGCCGATCCCGGCGGGATCGCCCATCGTCACGAGAAGCGTGGGGCGGCGCGGTGCCACCGGTGCGGCCCTCCCGGTGCTAGTCCTTGATCTCGACGCTGACGCTCTTCCGGACCCGTTCGTACCAGCGGCGGTAGCTCTCCTCCAGCTTTCGGTTCAAGACCATCTGACGGAGCTGATCCTTGATCTCCTCGAACTGGAATTCCTTCTCCGGCGTGCGGCCGAGGAGCTTGAAGACGTGGTAGCCGGTGTCGCGCCGCACGGGGATGCTCACCTCGTTCAGGCTGAGGCCGGTCAGGACCTCGCGGAGATTGGCGGGGAGATTGCCCGCCGAGATCTCTCCGAGCGCGCCGCCGCTGTCCTTCGTCGCCGTGTCCTGCGAGTGGCGGCGGGCCATGGCCGCGAAATCGCCGCCCCGCATCAGGGAGTCGCGGACCGCCAGCGCGCGCTTGCGGGCGCGCTCCTCGTCGGAGGGCGTCGGGCGGAGCGCGATCATCACGTGGCGCGCCTTCACCATCTCCGGCGTGGAGTCGGTCTTCGCCTGGTGCTCCTCCACGCGGATCAGGTGGAATCCGTAGCGCGTCCGGATGGGCTGGCTGATCTCGCCCGGCTTCTGCCGGAACGCGATCTCCTCGAACTCGGGGACCATGTCGCCGCGGGCGAACGCGCCCAGATCGCCGCCCCGCTGCGCGCTCGGGTCGTCCGAGAACTGGCGCGCGATCTCCTCGAAGGACCGTCCCTTCACGATGAGGTTCCGGAGGCTGTCGGCGCGCGACCGAGTGCGGCGGACCTGGAGCGAATCGGCCTCGTACGCGAACATGATGTGCGCGAGGTTCAGCACCTCGGGCTTCCTTCCCAGCGAGTCCCGGTGCCCGTCGAAGAACTGGCGGACCTCGGCGTCGGTGACGTTCGTCTTGCTCTGGACCTCGCGCGACACGGTGCGGGAGATGAGGAGCTGCTCGCGCACGTCGGGCTCGTACTTCGCCCGAAGCTCGGCGAGCGTGGTCCGCTCCTGCTCCAACGCCTTCGCGAAGGCCGCCTCGCCGCCCAGGCGCTCGCGCACGGCGTCGATCTCGCGATCGACCGCGGCCTTCACGTCCTGGGGGGTAACCGAAATCCCGAGGCGGGTTGCCTCGGCCAGGATCACCTGGTTCTCGATCAGCTGCTCCAGCACCTCGCGGCGAAGTCTCGCGGCCGTGACGGTGTCGGCGGGATCGACGTTGTAGCGCGCCGCGGCCTGGGCGAAGCGCTCGTCCACTTCCGAGGCGAGGATCACGTTCTTGTTCACGATCGCGGCGATCCGCTCGGCGGCGCCGGTCGGCGCGACCTGGGCGAGCGCGAGGAGCATGGCGCCGAGGGCGGCGGCGGGCCAGAGGGCGCGAAGACGCGCCGGCGTGCCGGGACGCATCAGCCCTTCCGTTTCGGACCCGGCGACGCGAGGCGAACCGCTTCGAGGCGCGCGGCGTTCGCTTCGACCGGAGTCTTCGCCCGAAGCCGTATCAACAACTCGTTCACCCATTGATCCTCCTTCTCCTCCCTCCAATGGCGCCGCGCGAGCGGAGCCGCTTCGTCCTCGGTCATGGCGCGCGCCTCTTCCGGAGCGGTCACGTAGGCCACGGCCCATCCATGCGGCGTCCGGATGACCGGTGCGAACTGGCCCGGCGCCAGGCCACGCACGCTCGGGCTGATCGGATCGTGCCCGTCGTCGCGGAGCACCAGCTCGGCGCGGCGCCCCGGCAGGAGCCGGTCGGGCGCCGGCCGCGGCATCTCGCGGAATCCCATCGCGGCGATCGTCGCGTCCGGCGGGAGCCCGACTCCGTTCCACGCCTTCAGAGCCGATCGGGCGCTGTCCTCGTCGGCGAAGACCAGGACCGTCGCGCGGCGTCCCGCGGGCCAGCGGTAGCGGGAAGCGCGCGACTCGATGTAGGCGGTCAGCGCGGACGGGCTCGGATCGGCGGGGCGCGCGTGCGCCACCATCGCGCGCGTGGCCGCCCCGTCGCGTTGCATGCGAAGCTCCCGTGCCACCGACGGTTCCTGGTGCAGGCCCCGATCGCGCGCGTCCAGGACCACGAGCCGCCGGAAGGCGGCCTGTCCCGCCAGCTGCGCCATCTGCGCCTGATCCCGAACGCGGACGAGTCCTCTCGGATTCCGCATCGGCTTGGCGTCCCGGATGATGTCGGCCATCGTCACCGTTCCGCCGTCGAACCGCGCGATCACCCCGAGCGCGCGGCGGACGCCTGCGGCGGGCCGCGTTCCGTCCGGGCCGAGGGAGGCGAGGATCGAATCGGGCACCTCGCTCCCGAACGCCGCCATCGCATCGTACGCGGCGAGCGTGTCCACGGCGAAGTGGTACCGGCGGAGCAGGTAGAGGCGGTGATTGTCGTGGATCAGACGCCCGCGGCGATCGGTCACGAGCTTCAAGAGGGAATCGTCGCTGACGTCGCGCCACCCCTCGATCTTCAGGATGTCGTGTCCGCGCGGTCCCGTGAAGGGGCCGAGGACATCGCCCACCTTCGCGCCGCGGAAGGAGGGCCACATGACCGGCTCGAGATCCTGAACGAGGACGAATCCGAGTTTCCCCCCCACCGAGGCCGAAGGGGGATGCCCGCTGTACATCTTCGCGAGCGAATCCCACGCGCCGCCGGCGCGGGCGCGCGCGGCGATCCGATCGGCGAGGGGACGTCTCGCGTTGGTGGCGTCGTCCCCCACATAGATGTACCCGAGATCGACGTACCGATAGTGGGCCTCCGCCTTGATCTCCGCGAACTCGTCGGGCGTCGGCACGACCCCGGGAATCAGCACCTTCGTGTAGACCTCGCGGGCGAGCGTCGTGTACTCGGCCGAGGCCACCGAACGCTTCACCGCCGCGCTGTCGAGCCATCCACGGCGCGCCGCCTCCGCGGAGAGGAGCTCCCGGTCGACGCAACGGTCGAGGAGGAAGCGCCGCCAAGCGCGCGGGGTGGCCGGCGAGGAGGGGTCGCCCGCCAGGGCGCGAGCCGCGATCTCGATGTCGATCGCCTCGACGGTCCGGTCTCCGATCGTGGCGATCGGGCCACGGAGCGGAGGGGGCGCCTTCGCTGAGGCGATCGGCGCGGCGAGGAGGATGCCGAGGCTCGCGGCGAGAATCAGGGTCGATCGGACGACGTTCGGCGCCGGGCGGCGAAGGTGCGCTAGGGTCGTTTGAATCACGGGTCAGTCCAGGGGCTTCCGCAGCCCCCGCTCCAAGTGGTTAGACACGCCTGCAAGTCGGGTAACATCTGGCACTTATACCCCGAATGGGCGGGGCGGTTCAGGCGCCGCCGGCGGGTGGCGGAAGAGGGGACACGCTAGCAGGGGGTCCCAACTGCCGCAAGATGTTTGTAGCCAACGAGACCGGGTCTCCGGGCTTCGTAATCCGGAGGAGCCGGGCGCTTTCCGCGAACTCGAGTTTTCCGGGGATGGAGGCCACCAGGGCGAGCGCTTTGGGCCGCGCGAGCGACTCCAAGAACTCGATCTCGAGCCGGTCGCTTCGCACCCGAAGGCGCGCCGCGCCCGCGTCCCGGCCGAGAAGCCGGAGCCGCTTCAGGGCGAGGAGCTGGTCCACCTCAGGCGGCGGCGTCCCGAACCGGTCGCGCAGCTCGGTCGCCAGCGCGTCGAGCGCCGCGGCCTCGGTCGTCGCCGCGAGGCGCCGGTAGACGTCCAGCTTCTCGTCGCGGTCGGAGACGTACTCGTCGGGGACGAACGCCGGAAGATCGCTCGCCACCTCGGGCTCCGGTCCCCGCGCCACGGCCGTTCCCTTCAGCTCCTGAACCACCTCGTCCACCATCCGGCAGTAGAGGTCGAAGCCGACGCTCGTCATGAACCCGTGCTGCTCGGGTCCGAGGAGATTCCCGGCGCCGCGAATCTCCAGATCGCGCATCGCGATCTGGAGTCCCGCGCCCAGCTCCTCGTGCTCCGCGATCACGCGAAGGCGCTTCTCCGCGTCTTCGGAGAGGACCTTCCCCGGCGGGACCAGGAGATAGCAGAAGGCCTGATGGTGCGAGCGGCCGATCCGGCCGCGGAGCTGGTAGATCTGCGCCAGGCCGAGCGCGTCGGCGCGATGGATCAGCATCGTGTTCACGGTCGGGATGTCGAGCCCGGATTCGATGATGAGGGTCGAGACGAGCACGTCCACGCGCCGCTCCAGGAAGTCGAGCATCACCTTCTCCAGCTGGGAGTCCCTCATCTGCCCGTGCGCCACGGCGTAGCGGAGCTGCGGCACGATGCTCTGGAGGTAGTGCGCCATCTGGTCGATCGACTCCACGCGGTTGTGGACGAAGAAGGACTGCCCCCCGCGGTCGGCCTCGCGCAGGAGCGCGTCCTGGATCACCTCGCGGTTCATCTCCACGATCTCGGTCTTGATGGGATAGCGGCCGCGCGGCGGCGTGGTCATGATCGACATGTCGCGCGCGCCGAGGAGGCTGAAGTGGAGCGTGCGCGGAATGGGCGTCGCGGTGAGGGTCAGCACGTCCACCGTCTCGGTGATGGAGCGGATCTTCTCCTTCTGAGCCACACCGAAGCGCTGCTCCTCGTCGATCACCACCAGGCCGAGGTTCGCGAAGCGGACGTCCTTCGAGAGGAGCCGGTGCGTCCCGATGACGAGGTCCACCTCGCCCCGCGCGACCTTCTCCACGACGTCCTTCTGCTCCTTCGCGTTTCGGAAGCGCGAGAGGACGTCGATCCGGACCGGGAAATCGGCCAGCCGCTCCGAGAAGGTGACGAAATGCTGCTGCGCCAGAACCGTCGTCGGAACCAGCACCGCCACCTGCTTCTTCTCCTGGATCACCTTGAAGGCGGCGCGGATCGCCACCTCGGTCTTCCCGTAGCCGACGTCGCCGCAGAGAAGGCGGTCCATCGGCCGCGACGACTCGAGATCGCCCTTCACGTCCTCCACCGCCCGGAGCTGATCGGGCGTCTCGTCGTACACGAAGGACGATTCCAGCTCCCGCTGCCACGGCGTGTCGGAGGGGTAGGCGTGCCCGGGGTGCGCCTTGCGCGCGGCGTAGTGGCGAAGCAGCTCCTCCGCCATGTCGGCGATCGCCTTCCGCGTCTTCGCCTTCGTCCGCGCCCAGGTCGTGCCGCCGAGCCGGTGGATCGTCGGCGCGTGACCCTCTTCCGCCGCGTAGCGCTCGACCATGCCGAGCTGGTCGATCGGCACGAAGAGCCGGTCGCCCCCGGCGTAGTCGATCTGCACGCACTCCGTCTCGTGCCCATCGAACGTGAGGCGTTGGAGTCCCTTGTAGACGCCGATCCCGTGGTCGAGATGGACGACGTAGTCGCCCGGCGTGAGCGTGAGGAGCTCGCGCATGGCGGCCGCCGAGGGGCGGAGACGGCGGCCGCGGCGGCGGCGATAGCGCGCGAAGATCTCGTGATCGGTGAAGACGGCGAGGCGCGCGGCGGGGAGGACGAAGCCGCCGACCAGCGATCCGACCTCGATCGCCGCGAGGTCGTCGCCGAGAAGCTCCTCCAGGCGCTCGGCCTGCCCCACATTGTCGCAGACGATGGAGCGCTGGTAGCCGACCTGCGCCAGGCGGGAGAGCTCGGTGCGGAGCACGTCGAGCTTCCGGCCGAAGGCGGGCTGCGGGCGGGCGTCGAAGGCGATCGGCTCGCCGTCGTCGCGGATCTCGCGCTTCGCGAGGCTCGACTCGAGACGCGCGGCCGCGGCGAGCCGCGCCAGCGTTCGCTGCGGCGGGTCGAAGAGGGTCTCGCGCGGCGGGAGGTGCGGCGCCCGCTCGCGCGCGGCCGCCTCCAGCCGCTCCGCCTCCCGCTCCACCTGGTCCAGCTCCCGCTCCACCGCGCCCGGCTCCTCCACCCAGAGGAGCGCGCCCGCGGGGAGATGATCGAGGATGGACCCGAGCGCCGGCCCGAAGTAGGGCGCCAGCCATTCGACGCCCTCGAAGTAGATCCCCTCCGACACGAGATCGCGAAGCCGCCGCGACTCGTCCCCCGTCTGGAGCGGCGGGCGCTGGAACGCGCGGAGCCTCGCGTCGAGGTCGGCGGCGTAGAGGAACTCGCGCGTCGGAATCACGCGCGCTTCGGCGACGCTTCCGGTCGAGCGCTGCGTCGCCGGATCGAACGTTCGAAGCGACGCCACCGTGTCGCCGTCGAACTCGAGGCGGACCGGGGACTCCATGCCGGGGCCGTGGAGGTCCACGATCCCGCCGCGCCGGCTCACCTCGCCCGATTCGGAGACCTCGTTCACCGGACGGTAGCCGAAGAGGACGAGCGTCCGCATCAGGTCGCGCGGATCCCCCTCCCAGCCCGGCCGAACGGCGAGGGCGCGGGAGCGAAGCTCGCTCGGGCGCGGGACGAGCCGGTGGAGTGTGGCCGCCGGGAGGACCGCGACCGGCGGATTCGCTCCCGCCAGGCGCGCCAGACCGTCGAGGCGCTCGTCGCGCACCGGCGCGGTCGGCATCTGGTGGCTCCACGGCACGACATCGAGCGGCGGCAGGAAGACGACGCCGTCCGGGCCGAGGAACGCGGCGAGGTCGTCGCGCCACGCCTCCGCGCGATCGAGGTCGGGCGCGACGATGGCCACCGGGACCTTCGCTTCGCGCGCGATCAGGGAGGCGAGGATGGCGGAGAGACTGCCGGCGGTTCCGCGGACGCGGAGAGCCGCGCGGGCCGGCGCGGCGGCGGTCGTGGCCGCGGCGGGGGTCGTTGCCGCGGCGGC
>DATIQI010000094.1:0-4074 GCA_035470985.1 Acidobacteriota bacterium | reverse complement strand
ACGTGATCCGCGTCCCGGCCGAAAAGGTGCAGATCATCAGCGCGCAGCCCGCGTCGAGCTACACGATCACGCCGGTCGGCGAGAAGGCCGTCGAGATCCACATCATCAATCCGGAGGAGTTCCGGAAGATCAAGCACGTCGTCATCCTGACGGCGTAACGCCTCCCCCTCGAGCCGCCCTCGCTCGAGTGAACGGAAGCGCCCCCGGGTGAAAACCCGCGGGGCGCTTCTTGTTGCGCCCGGCGCGCGACCTCGCCGCCGGCGCGGCGAACGCGGCGCCGGGTGATCCTTGCGGACCTCTCCCCGGGCTGGTACGGTCCGCCAGGAGGTTCCCCGTTGGTCCTCACCCAGGAGGGTTGCCATGCATATGCGGAAGACGATCGTCGCGGTCGCCGCCATCGGCCTCTGGTTCGCCGTGGCCGCGCCGCCGAACGCCGCGGCGGATACGGCGCTCGGCGAATCGATGTGGTCGCTGGAAATCGGAACGGATCTAGGAGCGGGATCGTCCGACGGATCGATCGCGATTCGACGCCACATGGGTGCGAGCTCGGCCTGGCGCTTCGGGATCGACCTGGACTTCGACAAGCGGGACGGTGACGGGGTCCTGACCGATACCGGATCGCCCGACGAGGATGTCGAGCTGTTCCAGGAGAACATCTTCTACGCCGTCTCGTTCCAATGGATGCGCTTCGCCGCGGTTCGCGACAACCTCACGGCGACGTTCGCGATCGGTCCCGTCCTCCAGCGGCGGCGGCAGATCTACGGAGAGAGCCAAGACGTGGGCCTGCCCAGCTTCCAGTCGTACGAGGTCCGTCAATCCTCGACCGAATACGGCGTGGACCTGGGATTGGGAATCGAGTGGTTCTTCACGCGCCGCCTCAGTCTCGGGGGACAGGCCGGAATTCGCGCGACGACCGGAACGGCGGACGTCGTGCAGATCCAGCGATTCGGAAACGCCGGGACCTACAACAAGACCGAGCTGAACTACGAGCTCGATACCACGGGGATCGAGGCGTCGACCGGCCGGATCAAACTGACGGGGTATTTCTAGAGCCGCGCTCGCCCCGAGCGGACAGGGAGCGCCCCCGGGAGCGATCCCGCGGGGCGCTTCTCTATTGGGGAAGGCGCGCGGTGGTCGCGGCCCTGGCCGCCGCCCCGTCGCACGCGGCGAGCGCGCGAGCGATCGCCTCCGATTGCTCCCGCGCCAGCATCCACGGCGCTCCCGCGGAGAGGAGCCGCTCCTGATCGAGGCGGGCCGCCTCCAGCCACTCCCGCGCGCGGCGCCGGCGCGCCTCCGCCTCCGGTCCCGATCGCTTCCTCGCGCGCGATAGCTCCGCCAGGCCCAATCCCAGCTTCGCCTCGATCAGCTCTTGCGGGAATCGGACGTCCGTCGTGTCGGCCCGCGCGTAGCGCTCGAGGAGGGGTATCGCCGCGTTCAGCTCGCGCTCCGCTCGGTCCGCGTCGCCCGCGGCCGCCAGCGCGTGTCCCAGGAACGTGCGCGCGATCAGGTCGCTCACGACCGCGTCCTCGTTGCCGGGATCGGCGGCCGCCGCCGCGCGCGTGATCGCGGCCGAGGAGGCGGCTTCACGGAGCGCGGCCGCGGGATCGTCCTTCGCGAGGAGGAGGATCCGCCCCGTGTCGTAGTGGACGGCGCCGAGCCGGCGGCGGAGCGCGACGTCGTCCGGCGCCTCCCGCAGGAGCGACGCCAGGATTCCCCGGGCGCGGCCGAGCGCGGCGAGCGCGCTGTCGGCCGTCCCCGTCTGCATCACGAGCGCTTCGGCGTAACCGGTCGTGGCCTGCGCCAGGGCGCGGAGATGCCCGGGCTCCTTCGGCTCCCAGGCGGCGAGCGCCGCGAACTCGTGGAGGCCGCGGCGGATCTGTTCGAGGCCCGCCTCCACGCGGCCCGCCTCGAGGAGCGTCAGGCCGTCGTTGTGGAGCAGGCGGGGGATGTTCAGCCGATAACGCCGCGTGTCAGGATGCGCGGCCCGGAGGCCCCTCATCAGGTCGAGCGCCCGGCGCGACATGGCCGCGGCTTCCTCCACCTTGCCGTGCTCACGATCGTAATTGCAGAGCTTCGTCGCCGACGAGGCGAGATCGAGCGCGTACTCCTCGTGCCCCGGGTTGATCCGAACCAGCGACTCGCGCAGCTCGTAGGCTCGCTTCAGGGAGTGGTACGCGTCCCCGCTTCGCCCGACGTTCGCGCTCCACGCGTAGCCCTGCACGGTGCCCAGCTTGTCGAAGGAGTCGGCCAGCGTCCTTACGAGCGCGGTGTCCCGGATTCCCTCCGCCGAGATGCCGTTCAAGTGACGCGTCGCCAGATCGACGATCGTCTCGCGCACGGGCGTCGTTCCGGGGATCTCGGCCAGGCGCTCGTTCACGTCCCAGATCATCGTGGTCGCGAGGAGCGTCACGTCGCGGAGCCTCCGTTCGGCGACGGCCCGCTCCCGTTCGGCCTCGCGCGCCTGCCAGAGCGAGAAGCCCGCGCCGGCGAGGATCGCGATCAGCGTCACGGTTCCCATCGCGACGCCGACCCGGTTTCGGCGCACGAACTTCATCGCCCGGTAGGACCAGGTGGAGGCGCGCGCCCGGACGGGGCGCCCGTCGAGGTAGCGTCCCAGGTCGGCCGCCAGTTCCTCCACCGAGCCGTACCGCCGCGCCGGCTCCTTGGAGAGCGCCTTCAGCACGATATTGTCGAGATCTCCGGAGAGCGCGCGGACGAGCGCGGTGGAGCCGCCCGCGGGCGGAGAGGGGAGCGAGCGCGTCTCCGCCTTCTCGGCGGTCGCGGACCGCCGCGTGCCCGCCGCGGCGACGCTCGGCCGGACCGGCTCCTTCTCGAGCACCGTCCGCACCAGCTCGACCGGTCCCTCCGACCGCGTGGGATAGGGGCGCGTGCCCGTCACCAATTCGAAGAGGAGGACGCCGAGGGAGTAGACGTCCGAGGCGGTCGAGACTTCCTGGCCGCTCAACTGCTCGGGACTCGCGTACTCGGGGGTGAGCGGCGCCTGGAGCGTGGTGACGTCGCTGTCGGGGGCGATCCCGTCGGCGGAGAAGATCTTCGCGACGCCGAAATCGAGGAGCCGCGGCGTGCCGTCGGACGTGACGAGGACGTTCGACGGCTTGATGTCGCGGTGGAGCACGAGTCGACGGTGCGCCGAGGAGACGCTGCCGCAGAGGGAGAGGAAGAGGCGGAGCCGGTCGCGGAGCGACGGCGCGTGATCCGAGCACCAGGCGTAGAGCGGCGCTCCCTCCACGTACTCCATCACGAGCCACGGGAGCCCCTCCGCCGTCGCGCCGCCGTCGAGGAGGCGCGCGATGTTGGGATGGTCGAGCGACGCGAGGATCTGGCGCTCGCGCCGGAAGCGGCGGACCATCTCCTCGGTGGCGAGTCCGTGGCGGATCAGCTTCAGCGCCCCGCGCTGGCGGAATTGGCCGTCCTCCCGCTCGACGAGGTAGACGATCCCCATCCCCCCCTCGGCGAGCGGGCGGACGACGCGCCACGATCCCAGCGTCTGGCCCGCCACGAGGGCCGACGGAACAGGTTCGGCGGAAGCGAGTCCCGGGGGCGTCCCCGCGCCGGGCACGGGCGTGACCAGGTACGCGCCCGCGGACTCGTGGCTCGCGAGGAGCGAGCGGATCTCGGCCTCCAGGTCGGAGTCGCCGGCGCAGGCTTCCTTCACGTACTCGGCGCGACGCTCGGGCGCCCGCTCGAGCGCCGCGTGGAAGATCTCGGTCACGCGCGCCCTTCTCGCGCAGCACCTCTTCGAGGTGCCACGAGATCGCCTCGCCCTCGCGGTCGGGATCGGTCGCGAGAAACAGTCTGTCGGCGCCGCGCACCGCCTCGGCGATTTCCTTGAGGCGCTTTTCGGAGCGGCCGTCCACCTCCCACGACATCGCGAAATTGGAGTCCCGTCTCTCGGTCGTGGACGAGGCCGGCGGAGCCGTTCGCACGCAGAAAGAGTGGCCCGCCAGCGCGGCGAGGAAGGAACGGCTGGTCGCCGAGCTCGACGCGAAGGCGCTCGCCGCCGGCGAGTACCTGCTGCGCGCGGAGCTGCTCGACGGCGCCGGCAAGGACGTC